>DGOT01000026.1:0-1153 GCA_002389465.1 Bacteroidales bacterium UBA4459
TGGTATTTATTTATTACTACTACAAGCCGGGTAGCTGGAAAAATATCAGGAATGCTGTCGTTTATGGTATGGCCGGTGTGGTAATTATTATTGTTGCTAACTACATTACGGATGCCGTTTGGCATAACAATCTGTTCAACCTGCGGCGTATAACGTTTTTTGTTTTTGTTACCATAGCGTTGAGTGCCGAACTCGGAAAGTTCCTGCCGCTGCGCCTGTATTTTTACAAACAGCCGGGCTTTCGCGGACCTTTGGAGAGTATTCGTTATTCGGTGATCGTTTCACTCTCGTATTCGGTCATAGCGACCATTTTGTTCGGACTTAATATTGTAGGCACCGATATGCTGAAAGAACCTTTGCTGTTTCTGTACACCTATCCTTTTGCCAACATCTTTTTCGGTATTGTGGCTGGGTTCTTCATGGGGCTTGGGAAAATCCGCAAGAATTTTCTCCTGATCGATGAGGCGGTGGCACTATTTATCACCACCTTTTTTCACGGGGTTTATTATTTTTCTTTCATCAGCTCGGACATACGGCTGTTTTTCGTTATCATTTTCGGATTTATTATTATCGGTGCAACATTGCTCGTTAAATCTCTCTCATTTCAGAACGAACAATCTTAGACAGCATATAGTTTTCCGGGCAGGCTTTTTACCAATCCTTCAAATTCAAGATTTAAAAGAGATGCTGCCACCTTTGATGTGCTTAGTTTTGTTTTCAGAGTAATCTGGTCGATGGCCAGTTCGCCGTATTCCCTGATCGTTTCCATGATCAGTTTTTCTTCTGAAGTCAGGTCAACGAACAACTCCTGCTGTGATTTTTTCTCTACTTTAACGTCGTCCCATCCCATAAAATAGGCCAGGTCGTTACCGTTCTCTATCAGGGCGGCCCTGTTGGTCTTGATCAGAAAATGACAGCCCCGCGAATTATCATCCCCTACTCTTCCCGGTACGGAAAACACATCCCTGTTGTATGAGTTGGCAATTCCTGCTGTTATCAGTGCGCCTCCTTTTCTGTCTGATTCAACCACGAGCACCGCATCAACCATACCCGCCACAATTCGGTTGCGCTTCGGAAAATTTTCCCGGTCGGGATTTGTTCCCGACATAAATTCAGTCAGTAAGCCGCCCTGGTCAACCATGCGCCCGGCAAG
>DGOT01000026.1:1205-1724 GCA_002389465.1 Bacteroidales bacterium UBA4459
AGCGAACGGCGATGGGCACAACTATCGATACCGTAGGCAAGGCCACTTACGACAAGGATATTTTTGGTTTGCAGATCGCTCAGTATTTCTTCGCATTTTGCTTTCCCGTAATTGGTCGCTCTGCGGGTTCCCACAACGGCAACCGTGCGGGCTGTATTCATTTGCGCCTTCCCTTTGTAGTACAGCATCAGCGGCCCGTCTTCGCAGTTTAGAAGCCTTGACGGGTAGGCAGGATTTGTATAAAAAAGCGGTTGAATATTGTATTTGGTGATAAATTCTATTTCCGACTCAGCCCTTTGCAGAACTTTCTGACTTCTGATCAGCCGTACTTTTGCAGCGCCGATGCCGGGTATTTTTGAAAGAGCAGCAGCACCTTCTTTAAACACAGCTTCGGGACTGCCACAGTAAGCTACTAACTTTTTACCGTTTACCGCGCCGACACCCTTGATAAGCGTTACTCCGATTTGATAGATAAGATCGTTTCCGGACATGGCATCAAAAATAAACATTTATGGGTAG
>DGOT01000026.1:1733-3774 GCA_002389465.1 Bacteroidales bacterium UBA4459
AAACTGGGGCCTCGGGCATGCCACTGGCGCGCGTCTGACGCTAAGCCACGCGGGTGGAGACTCGTGCCTCTATTCAAATCAAACACTTTTGCAACTACGAAATTTACATTTCCAACACATACAACAAATTTAAAATATTTCAGCAAACAAAATAGCTGTTGCAGATAGGAACAGGCACGAGTCCCTGCCACACGGGCCGGGCTTTAGACTCGCGCCATGTGGGTCTTTACCACACGATACAATCGTGCGGTAGCGGGGGGGGGAGGGAATTAGAAGTTCTTAAAATATTCTGCTCTATTAAATCGCTCTATTATTTGTTTGGCAATTAAAAGATTACTATTCTCAGGATTTTCTTTTATTTGCTCATTTATCCTTATCAAAGATTTTTCTTTCCCTTCAATAAAAAGTAATACTAAATCTTTATTTGTTTTATCTTGTTCTGTAGCCATTGGAGTTTTTAGATAATTATTATAAGCTTTTAGTGCACTTTTATATTTTTGTTTTGCTTTATCCATATTTCCAGTTTTTTCATAGATTAAGCCCATGAGAAAAATGGCTTCAGGATAATCTTTTTTGACTTTTAATAATTCCTCTAAAGTTTTTATGCTTGCATCATATTTCCCTAATTCTTTCAAAATATTCGCTTTATTTAAATAAGCGTAATAAAAATCTGCTTTCTTTTCTAATGCTTCATTTGAATAAGAAAGAGCCTCATTTAGCAAGGAATCTCTATCAAAAGAACCTTTTTCGTATCGTAAACTCTGTTCCATTAACTTTACAGCCATATCGTTCAAAACAAAGACATCTCCATTTTTCCTGTCAGTGTGAAGTTTTGTGTGTGCTTCAACCTGATTAGTAAACTTGTTGCCTTGTTTTTTGTCTACTTCTTTTGTTTGATTGCCACATGATGTAACTAAGAATATCATGATAAGCATTGGTATAGATAATTTAAAAATCATTTTATTATATTCTTTTTATTAATTAATAAGTCCAAGCATCGATAACAAAATAAGGGATATAAAGATTGGTATGACCTTGTGCTGGCCAAGGTGACACATATCCAGCTCCCTCACTATAAGTATAGCCCACATTAAACCTCAGATAAACATCACTCCCATAACTTGGTAATGCAAAAGTTCCCTGTCCAACATTTTGCCATCCCGAATGAATAATTGATGTACCCTCAAGTCTGTTTAATGATTGAGTGCCAACAAGATTACCACCAGAATAAACTTCAACATTTCCACTAAACGTAACACCTCCCTGAATACCGGAAGGTGTAAATCCTACTGCGGAAACATTGACATAATAGACACCATCTTTTCCACGATAAACTTTTGCACTACCACGTACTCTTGACCATCCTCCTAATAATCCCTTACCCTTAGCTAGAAGAAATTGTAAATTAAAGTCGCTAAAAGAATACGCACCTTCTTTATAAATGATATCCCCACCAGCTGAGCCATCACCATCAGATTGCTGTTCATTCTCTAGGGAATCATCATTGTTCTTTCCCTTTTCTTCTTTCTCATACACCTGAACACCAATCACATTCCCCGATTTACCCTTCGTAACCAAAGCTTGCTTGTACTCATAAACCGGTTTTCCGTTTTTGTCATAGCTTACGGTTGTCACTGTCTCGGTTGATGCACCTGCAAACCCGCTATTAGTGAATGCTGTGCTGTAAAAATTATTGTTAACTCCGCGCAAATAGTTCATGCCCGTTTGCGAGGCCAGGTCATAATAGCCCTCATTAATTATATCTTTTGCCGGCACGAAATAATACCCGCTCGGGTCAACATATTTTAAGGGGTTGTTGAGGGCGTAGGAGTAACGGTTGTAGTTTTGGGCAGGCATGTTTATTTTCTCGCTGTTTTTCATCTTGTGCAGGACAAATATACCGTAAAAATAAAAAAACGCAGTGGTGAACTACGCTTAGTATGGTTCTGCTTCCCACACGAAAGATTCGTGCGGGAGCGGGGGGTCATAAACACGGCCATTCATGTTTATCAAATCGAAATTATCTAAATGCTCATGGCCT
>DGOT01000275.1 GCA_002389465.1 Bacteroidales bacterium UBA4459
GGGCTCCTTTACTTCTCATGTTTTATGTTGCTGTTAGAGTGAGGTTCGCCTTCAAAAAGACGGGAAGACACTTTGCCTCAGGGCGGGATGATTTAGCCTTTTGCCTTAACCCCATTTTTTCATCTTTCAGCAGTGGCGGCATTTTTTGCATCCTTTTTCTTGCTGTTGAAAAAAAGGATGTCCCGAAAGTTTTCGGGAGTCCGGCTTGAGGGCATTATTAAATTATATTTATTTAGGACAGTATTGATTAAAAGCGAAGAAAGTTCCTGCTCATTTGTAAATAATCATAATTTTGTATCTATCCTTAATTCCTTTCATTTTGAAAAACACCTTTAATAAAATAACATCCCTACTGGCCAAAAGCGGTTTTCCGTTACCGGAACACATCCAACCTTTACCCTCTTCCGGCTCCGACCGGCAATATTACAGGGTGCTCTTGAAAAGCCGGGTAAAGAGTTCCCTCATAGCGGCTTTCAACCCCGATACTAAAGAAAATAAAGCCTGGAATACCTTTAGTAAGCATTTCAGGTCAATGGGTTTATCCGTTCCTGAGATGTTTGCCCATGATGACTCATTTCGTTATTTCCTTTTGGAAGACCTGGGAAACACTTCTTTATTTGATATGGTAGCAAAGGGATTTGATGAAGAAACACGCGGTTACTATAAGAAAGTTATACGCGATTTGATAAAATTCCAGGTGGAAGGCATCAAAGGGCTTGATTTGGATGCGGCTTATCCTGTTCAATCGTTTAACAGGAAATCCATTATGTGGGATCTTAATTATTTTAAGTATTACTTTGTAAAACCCAACGGGATTTTGTTCGATGAGAACAAACTGGAAGATGATTTTGAAGCCTTTACAAATCATCTTCTCCAGGCAGAAACGGACTATTTTATGTACCGCGATTTTCAGTCGAGAAACATAATGATCCATAACAATCACCCTTGGTATATCGATTTTCAGGGAGGGCGAAAAGGACCGCTACAGTATGATCTGGTATCGCTTCTATTTCAGGCCCGCGCCCAACTATCTGAAAAAATAAAGGCAGAATTAAAGTCCTATTATCTGACAGAGTTGGAGAAAGTTCTTCCGGATAAAGCAGTAACTTTTAACGCTTACTACAATTCGTTTGTCTATTTCCGTTTAATGCAGGTACTTGGTGCTTATGGTTTTCGGGGTCGGTTGCAGCGCAAGGCCCATTTTCTGATCAGTACCGGTTATGCAGTGGAAAACCTTGACGGGTTGTTAAAAACCACACCGCCTGACATTGCTTTACCTGAGCTGGTTTCTGTGTTCCAACAAATTACGGAAGCACACAAACTAAAACAACAAACAAAGCAGCCCAAACATAAACTAACCGTAAGGATCAATAGTTTTTCGTATATCCGGTCGGGTATTCCCGAAGACCCTACACTGAACGGAGGTGGTTTTGTATTCGATTGCAGGGCATTGCCTAACCCTGGAAGAATCGACGAACTTAAAGTCTATTCAGGATTGGAAGACCCTGTTATCAATTATCTTAAGAACAGCCCTGAAATAAAAGAATTCCTGGCGAATGTCTTTGGCCTGATCGATCAGAGTATTACTAATTATAACCAACGCGGGTTCGAACACCTCCAGATTAATTTTGGCTGTACGGGCGGTAAGCACCGGTCAGTATATTGCACCGAAAAACTTGCAGAACACTTGAAAAAATATGGCGACAACATCAGCATCATAACCAAGCATCTGATGATTGACAGCTGGTAAAAAAAATCAGAAACAAATGAAAGCATTCATCCTTGCGGCAGGATTAGGTACCCGGCTGGGCAATTTGACCAAAGATAAGCCCAAAGCGTTGGTTAAAGTAAATGGTACAGAGATGCTTGCACTGACGATCCGGCGCCTTAAGTCTCAAGGATTTAATGAGTTTATTTTAAATGTTCATCATCATGCCCAGATGGTAATTGACTTCCTGAAAAAGAACGACAACTTAGGTGTGCCCATCCACATCTCTGATGAACGTGAGCAATTACTTGACACTGGCGGGGCTCTTCTAAAAGCCCATGATCAGCTTATGGGAGAGGAACCTGTATTAATTCATAATGTGGATGTGATCTCAGAAGTCGATTTCAGGGAACTCATGGCCTGGCACACAAGTAATAAAGCCCTGGCTACATTATGCGTAAGAAACAGAAACTCCGATCGGGCCCTGATATTTGACAAACATTTGCAATTGAACGGATGGACGAACAAAAAAACCAAAGAGTTTAAATGGAACTCCCAACCGTTAACCAGGTACACAACATATGCCTTTAGTGGTATTTACGTTATTTCTCCCGGATTTATCAATAACATCAAGTTAGCCGGAAAATTTTCCGTCATCGATTCCTGGCTTTCAATGGCCGGGCAGCATAAGATTATGGGTTACCTTGACCAATCGGAACATTGGTTTGATTTGGGTACACCTGATAAAATCAGCCGAGCCGAATTATATCTAAAAAATCAAATGATTTGAAAAAATTTCTGGAAAAAATAGCGGAAGAGATCATTCGTGATTACGGAACAGACAACAGCAGCCATATAGTAATCGTGCCCAACAAACGGTCGGAAATCTTTCTGAAAAATCACTTGAAGGAAAAAACAACAACAACGCTTTGGCTACCTGAATTTTTTACCATTGATGAGTTCATTACTGCCGGCAGCGGTTTGATCAACCTCGACCCCATCCTTATTTATTTTGAGCTTTACGAGCTTCATAAAATAATACAGAATGATGAGGCGATGCCGCTTGAAGATTTTCTTTCGTGGGCTCCGATTATGTTGGCCGATTTCAACGATATAGATCTTCAGTTGGCAGAGGCTGAATATATTTTTAAAAATCTTACCGAGGCGAAAGCCATAGAGCAATGGAATCTGGAAGGAAAACCGTTGACGGAACTTCAGAAAAACTATCTCTTCTTTTATCGATCACTATACACTTATTACTCAGAACTTAAGAGCCGATTGGCAACCAAAGGAGCCGGCTATAAAGGGATGATTTACCGGCACTTTTGTAGTAATATTTCTACCCTCGCCACAGCATGGGAAGGCAACACATTTACGTTTGTCGGCTTTAATGCACTCACAAAATCCGAACTTGCAATCTTCGGATACCTGAAAGAAAACTTCACGACAAAGATTTACCTGGATACCGACATGTATTACCTTGGGAAAACACCGTCTAATACAAGACAATCCGGGGCAGGC
The DNA here is from genome assembly GCA_002389465.1 of Bacteroidales bacterium UBA4459. Classification (GTDB taxonomy): domain Bacteria; phylum Bacteroidota; class Bacteroidia; order Bacteroidales; family F082; genus UBA4459. The sequence continues at coordinate 3,230 of DGOT01000275.1, forward strand.
AGGTTTGTTAACGAAATGATTACCGATTGGGGTTTAAAAAATGTCAATTGGGTTGATGACGCATTAGCATCAGCTAAAAACAAAGTGGATGTGTTCGGTGTAACAAAACAGGTTGGCCAGGTTAAATTTGCCGGAAAGAAACTCGAAAAGTGGCTTGAGAATACAGAAACCGGTGCCGACTGTATGGACATTGCTGTTGTGTTAGCAGACGAAAACCTGTTGATTCCTCTGCTGTATTCGTTACCGAAAAATGATGGCGGCAATAAAAAAGTCGCTTACAACATCACTATGGGCTATCCACTGATGCAATCGGCAATGGGACGCTTCACACAGCAATGGCTCAATTTCAGCATCAGGTTTAGAGGGAATAAGTTCGGAACAACAGACCTTATTCAATTGATGAATAATCCTGTTGTTATTCTTTTGCTGAATGAAGCTGGCAGTGATCTGCGTTCAACACTGGTGCGGGACTTATTAGAAACTGGAAAAGTTTACATAAGTAGTGAAGAAATTTCCAGTTTACTGTCCGACAGTAAAAATGATTCCGCAAAAGTTCTGTTCAACAATCTTCTTACAGCAACAACCGATGCTGCTTTTTTCCTCAACTCTTTGGCCGGAATAATGAGACTCATTATAGAGGCCACACAAAGAGACAAGGACAATGCGTTTCCCATGCTGCAGGAACAACTGGACAAAACATTTTCCCTGATTCAGAAATCCCGACCGATGCTTGAAAACCAGAAAGGAAGCATAAGTCTGAAGGCTTTTCAGAAAATATGGTTGCAACTAATGCGCCGCAGCGAGATCAATTTAAAAGGAGAACCTCTGGAGGGAATCCAGATTATGGGTATGTTGGAAACAAGAAATCTCGACTTCAAGAACATTATTATCCTTTCAGCCAACGAAGGCATTTTACCAAAAACAGGAGCCATGGAATCATTCATTCCATTTGATATCCGGCACGACAATAAGCTTCCACTTCCTAAAGAAAAAAACGATATTTATGCATATTATTTTTTAAGGTTGTTGCAGAGGTCCGAACAGGTAACTCTTGTTTATAATACTGACAGTGATAAATTTGGTGGTGGCGAAAAAAGCCGGTTCATTTTGCAACTGGAACAGGAACTGCCACAAATATTTACGAACCCGGAACAACCGGAAAAACTTGTTCATATCAGCATTCCTTCTTCTGAAACTCAAAATTCTATTTCCATAGCAAAAAGTAAGTCCGTTCTGGAAGAAATTAAAAACAAAGCCAAATCGGGCTTTTCTGCTTCTTCACTCAATGTATACCGCAATTGCCCGCTTAAATTCTATTTCAGCGAAGTCCTAAAGCTGAAAGAGAAAAAGAAAATTGAACCGGAAATTGAATTCAATGTCTTTGGCAACGCTATTCATGCCGTACTCGAAACTATATACAAACAGTTTATCGGCAAGAATATCGACCCTGGTGTGCTTAAAAAATATATTCCGATGGCTGGCAAACTACTGAATGAAGAACTTGCAAAAAAATATAAGGGCGGAAACATTCAAACGGGTAAAAATCATCTGATCTATGAAGTAGCTAAAAAATACATTACTCAATTCCTGAATTACGAGATCGAAGACAAAACGACACCGTATAAACATATCATTGGACTGGAACAGAAGATCCTGATAAAAGACAAACTAGGCGCACATGAAGTGGTGCTGAAAGGTTATCTTGATCGCATTGAGTTAAGCGAGTCAGGCGAAATCAGAATTATTGATTACAAAACAGGTAAAGTAACCCCTAATGATTTAAAACTTAAGAATGGAAACGAGAAGGAACAGATTGCCGACAAAACGAAGGACAAACTTTTTCAACTTCTATTTTACGCCTATTTATATCAGCTGGAGCAAAAAAGCGATGTCGCACCCCGACTTGGCATTTACAGTTTGCGTATGCTCTCATATGGACTGATCGAACCGAACATTTTCGGTGACTACGAATTTTTTCGCGAGTATCTAAATGAGCTTATTGCCGAGATATTTGACACGTCCATCAATTTTGAACAAACGAAAGACAACAGGATATGCTCTTACTGTGATTACAGCAATATCTGCAATAAATAGGTTATATCAGAAACTTCCAGTATAAATACACAAAAGAAAATGCGGTAAAAAAACCAATTCCCACCCACGAAAGGATTCGTAAAAATAGCCCCGGCCGATCGTGTTCGGGCATATGTTTGTCGGTTACCGCCTTGTAATTTAGCCACGCAAGCACCGGTGCTGTTAAAAACGACAGAGTAGTAGCTATGGTCACCATATGCACCATTGATTTGGCCTCAAAAACCAGAATAAAGGATGCTCCGGCAATAATTAATATATACCAGAACCAATTCAGGGACTTTTCATTGCCCCTGCGCTGCCAAAAACCGGGAAACAGATTTCTGACAATTGGAGGCAATACTCGCGAATAGGCATCCAATACAGTGATTGTAGTTGACAGCATAGTTAGAAATGCAGCAATGGAAATAATCCAGAACGACCAGTTGCCAATACTGCTTGTGTACATACTGATTAGTTGCCCGGCAAATTTAACTCCG
>DGOT01000052.1 GCA_002389465.1 Bacteroidales bacterium UBA4459
CTGCTTTACGATATACAGCGAAAAGACATATACATACAAAACATTAAAAACATTCTTGAGGATAAAGAACCTGTTGAAGAAACAGAAAAACCGGCAATTTCAAACCTGCAAATGGATACCGCAGAAATGCAAAGATCAGTTGAAGACAGCTTATTAAGAGCTGAATTCGAATATCAAACAATGTATAGCCTGTATTTTAGTGATCAGGATATCCAGGATAACACATCGGGTTCATCTATCAGAAGTTTTAATTTTTTCCCTCCAATAAATGGTATTATTACCGCTAAATTCAATCTCACTGAAAAACACTACGGAATTGACATTGTAACTTCACATAACGAAGCAACAAAAGCAACACTGGACGGAACTGTTATTTATGGAGGCTGGACACTGGAAACAGGGCACGCCATAGCCATTCAGCATCAACAAAACTTAATTTCAATTTACAAACATAATTCTGTATTATTAAAAAAGGAAGGTGACCATGTTCAGGCAGGCGATCCGATAGCCATAGCAGGCAGTTCAGGAGAATTAAGCACGGGACCTCATCTTCATTTTGAATTATGGTTCAACGGAACGCCCATAGATCCAGAAGAATACATCATTTTTAATTAAAAACATTTGAAGAAACGAATAGCCATACTTGGTTCTACCGGATCAATAGGAACACAGGCGCTGGAAGTTATCAAAGAGCAAAAGGAGTTTTTTAGTGTTGAAGTATTAACTGCTTTTAATAACTATCCATTACTGATCCGACAAGCCATTGAGCATCGACCTAATGCTGTTGTTATTGGTAATCAAAATTATTACCATGAAGTAAATGAAGCCTTAAGCTCACATAATATACATGTTTATGCCGGAAAAAAAGCCATCGACCAAATTGTAGAGATGGACACCATCGACCTCGTGTTGATGGCAATAGTCGGGTTTAATGGCTTGAATCCAACACTAAATTCGTTAAAAAATCATAAAACAGTGGCATTGGCAAATAAAGAAAGCCTTGTGATCGCCGGTGATATTGTTTCGCGATTATCTCTTGAAACTAAAACCCCAATAATACCGGTTGATTCGGAGCATTCAGCAATTTTTCAATGCCTCATGGGCGAATTTAACAATCCGATTGAAAAGGTGGTTCTGACTGCATCAGGAGGTCCTTTCCGAGGTTTTTCGAATGAACAACTGGGGCTGGTAACTGCCAAAGAAGCCCTTGCTCATCCCAACTGGCACATGGGTGATAAAGTAACGATTGATTCGGCTACTCTGATGAATAAAGGTCTTGAGGCCATTGAGGCAAAGTGGTTGTTTAATTTAAAACCCACACAGATTGAGGTGATTATACACCCTCAGTCAATTGTACACTCATTGGTTTATTTCACTGACTCGTCAGTCAAAGCTCAATTAGGATTACCTGATATGAGGCTGCCTATTCAGTTTGCATTAAGTTATCCTGACAGGTTAACAAATTCCTTAGCATCTCTTGATTTGTTGCAAATAAACACGCTGAATTTTGAAAAACCTGATATTGAAAAATTTCGTAATCTTGCACTCGCTTTTGAGGCGATGAAAAAAGGTGGCAATATGCCTTGTATTTTGAATGCAGCCAACGAGGTGGCTGTGGATGCTTTTCTTAATAAACAAATCGGATTTATAGATATTCCGGGTATTATTAAAAGCTGCATGATGAATACATCCTTTATTCAAAAACCCGAAATGGATGATTACATCGAAACTGATAAAATTGTTCGTATAAAGGCAAAGGAATTCATCAATATTATTTGATAAAACATTATGGATATAATAATTAAGATTTTACAGCTTATTCTAAGCTTATCTATATTAGTGGTTGTTCACGAATTTGGTCATTTTATTGCGGCCAAAGTGTTTAAAACACGAGTAGAAAAATTTTATCTCTTTTTCAATCCCTGGTTTTCCATTTTTAAGTTCAATTATAAAGGAACTGAATACGGTATGGGGTGGTTGCCACTGGGTGGTTATGTTAAAATTTCCGGCATGATCGATGAGTCGATGGATAAGGAGCAAATGAAAAAACCTCCTGAACCTTGGGAGTTCAGGTCGAAACCGGCATGGCAACGCTTGATCATTATGCTTGGTGGTGTGATCATGAATGTGGTGCTTGCTATAGTAATTTACATTGGCATACTTACTTATTATGGTGAAGAGTATTTGCCTACATCAGAAGCAAATAAATATGGCATTAGTGCAGATAGCCTTGCCAGGGAAATGGGTTTCAGAAACGGTGACAAAGTGATTTCTCTTGATGGAGAATATGTAGAGGATTTTCAGAAGATCCCCATGAACATGATCCTGAATGAAGCAAAAACGGCACAGGTAATTCGAAATGGTGAAGAAGTAGATGTCGTATTTCCTGAAGGTAGTTTAAATAAGCTGGTAAAGCATAAATCACCTCTTTTTCTCTCGGTTCGTTTACCTTTTATTGCTCAATCGTTCACTAAAGAATCTGTTGCAAAAGAAGCGGGAATGGAAGTAGGTGATACAATTATCGGTATCAATGGAGCGGAGAAAAGATATTTTGGGGAATTCAGAGAAGAGATTCAGCTACATAAAAATGAAGTGGTTACAATTAATGTTATACGGGGATTAGACACATTGAACCTGGAAATGCAGTTAGGAGATGATGGCTTTCTGGGTGTTTTCCGAAAAATCGATCTGAATGAATTTTTCGCTCTTCATAAAAAAACCTATAATGTAGTCGAGGCAATACCTGCCGGGTTTAACCGTACATGGGCAGGAATTGGCAATTATTTAAAACAGCTTAAATTATTGTTTTCTCCCGAAGTTAAAGCCTACGAAAGCGTTGGCGGTTTTATCATGATTGGCAGCATTTTCCCTTCTGAATGGATCTGGCAAAGTTTTTGGCGTTTAACTGCTTTTCTTTCGATTATGCTAGCCATTATTAACATATTACCAATTCCTGCATTAGATGGGGGACATGTGTTATTCCTGATGTACGAAATAATAGCAAGGCGCAAACCAAGCGACAAATTCCTGGAATATGCCCAGATCGTTGGGATGGTGATTTTATTTAGTTTGTTGATACTTGCCAATGGCAATGATATCATCAAGCTATTCAATTAGTCTTCTAATTTTTCTTTCAGGGATTTAAATCCGTTACCCAAAATTTCGTTCGCATTTAAAACCGTAACAAATGCATTTGGGTCAATTGTATTAATGTAATCCTGTAACATTACGGTTTCACGTCGGTTAACTACTGTAAACACAATCTGTCTTTGATAATTATTATACAGTCCTTCACCATTTAATAGTGTTCCTCCTCTGTTCAGGTCGTTAATAATCTTATCTCTTATTTCTTCTGTTTTATCAGAAACAATAAGTAAAACTTTGTCGTAGTTCATACCTTCTAATATGGTATCAATTACTTTTCCAGTAATGAAAATAACGATAAGCGAATACAAAGGTATTTTCCAATCCTGAAAAACAATTAATCCGATAAAAACAATTGCCGAATCAACTGCTATCATCAATTGGCCAACCGGAAGTTTTGTGTATTTACTAATGATCATTGCTACAATGTCGGAACCACCTGAAGTAGCCCTCGATTTAAAAATCAGCCCAAGACCCACTCCTATAAATAATCCTCCGAAAATAGACGAAAGAAGTGCATCGTCTTTTACCAGCGGTTCGGTACCATAAAAATAAGTCAGGCCATCAACAAACACGGCTGTTAACACAAAACTAACAACTGTTTTAATTCCAAATCGCGGTCCTAGTATTTTTATACCTATAATAGTTAGTGGTATATCGAATGCCAGAGCCATCAAACCAACAGGCGTTCCAAACATATGGTGTAGTACAATTGAAATACCATAAACACCACCCGGAACAATTTTATAAGGTGTTATAAACAGTACAAAACCCGAAGCAAGAATAAATGAGCCAATCAAAATAAGGCTGTAATGCTT
>DGOT01000075.1 GCA_002389465.1 Bacteroidales bacterium UBA4459
CTTTCAGGTTCAGGGTTTCCGTTTTCTGGCTAAAGTCGATGTTACTGCACACTTTTTCGCATTCCCCACAACGGGTACAGTGTTGCATATCTATGGCCGGAAGTTGTGGATATTCGCTGGGGTAATTGTGATAAATGGCCTTCCTTTTCGTGATGTTAAAATTGAATTCATCAGGGACTTCCACAGGGCAAACATCAATGGCTTTTTGCAAAGAACCTTCGCTACATTGGAGTTTGAAATGCCTGGGTGTTACTTTTACTTTCAGGGAAAAATTTCCCACGCTACCTTTATTCTCAACGACCTCGGCACCTGTAAAAAGGGTCACGTGTTTGTGTTTCATCACTTCATCATACAAACGCGTGATGAGTTCTTTCCCGGTTTCTTCTGTAATACACAGGTCATCCCACTGTGCCACCCGGCCTCCCACGAAAAATTCGCGTTCAATCAAAAAGACTTCAGAGCCGGCTTCGGCCAATTCGATGGCTGCCCGCATACCGGCGATTCCTGCGCCGATGACGGCAACAGCATTGGTTGCCTGTACTTTTATCGGTTCCAGCGATTCGGTATACCGTGCCTTCGCAATAGCTGCCTTTACAATTTGAATGGCTTTGTCTGTAGCTCCCGGTTTGTTATCGGAATGTGCCCAGGACACCTGCTCACGAATGTTGGCGTGAACATAGTTGTATTTATTCAAACCGGCTCTTTCTGTAACCGCCCTGAAAGTAAGGAGGTGCAACTTGGGAGAACAAGATGCAACAACAACTCCATCAAGTGCTTCGTTTCTGATATCATCAACCATTTCCTTTTGGTTGGAATCGGCACAGGCAAACATGGTAGTTTTGGAAAGAAAAACCCCTTTGTCTTTTTCAACGGCCTGCTTTACCTTTTCCACGTCAACGTAATCGGAAATATTTCCTCCACAACGACAGATGTAAACGCCTATTTTCTTTTTCATACTGTAGCCTTCCTTAAATAGCTTGTTGTTTCAACCGAGGCAGCGCCTCCAGATAAAATGGAATCGGGAATATCCATGGGACCGGATGCCGTTCCGGAAACAAATACTCCTTCGATGCTTGTTTTGGCCGGACTGGCCAGGATATCTGATTGCCCAACAAATTGAAAAGGATCGAGTTCAAGCCTTTCGTTGTCAAAAACATCAGAAATACCCAAATTGGGCAATACGCCAACCGAAAGAACAACCATGTCGTGTTCGGCTTCTTTCACTTTACCCGCTTCAATATCTTCGTAACGCAAAACCAGGTCGCCGTTTTCTTTTTCGGTGATCTTCCCCACTTTTCCTTTCATAAATTCCACACCCATATCCTGGGACTGGGTATAAAATTCGTTGAATCCCTTGCCAAACGCCCGAATGTGTAAATAGTAAATCGTTACATCGGCCATGGGTAAGGAACCCATCAGTAATTGCGCCTGCTTGATGGAATACATGCAGCAGATTTGCGAGCAAATGGGATTACCCACTGATTTATCGCGTGAGCCGGTGCACAAAACGTAAGCAATGTTATCGGGCATTTTTCCGTCGCCTGGCCGCAAAATGGTGTTGAACGGCCGCGTTGGTGACAGTTGACGTTCCATTTGCATGGAAGTGATCACATTTTTGTATTTACCAAAACCATAACGGGGAATTTTTAGGGGATCAAAAAGATTAAATCCTGTAGCCACTACTACCGATTTCACTTTCACCAGGAATTCTTCTTCCGTTTGTGTAAAATCGATGCATTTGGTGGGGCAGACCCGTTCGCAGGCGCCGCATAAAGTACAATTTTCAATGTCGATAGCAGCAGCACGAGGACTGGCAATACTAAAGGGGATGTAAGCTGCTTTTCGCCCCACAAGCCCGTACTGGTATTGGTCGGTAACACTCACCGGGCAGGCTTCTTCGCAAAGCTGGCAGCCGGTGCAATCGTCCACATGCACGTAACGCGGTTTTTGCAATACGACTGCCTCGAAGCTGTGTTCGCCTAACTTGGTAATCCGGCGGGTTTCGGCGCCCGTAAAAATAGTGATATTGGGATGACGTGCAATTTCCGACACTTTGGGTGTGGTAATGCAAGCTGCACAATCCAGGGTCGGGAAAACCTTGCTGAGCAGAATCATCTTGCCGCCGATGGACAATTCCTTTTCCACCAGCAATACCTTGTAGCCCACATCTGCCAGGTTCAATGCCGATTCGCCCCCGGCAATACCACCACCAACCACCAGCACATCAAAGTTCAATTCTTTATTTGTTTCCTGTTCCATCTTTTTAATTTGAAGATTTGCTTAAATACTCGGTAAAACTTTTCACGTGTTTTACAAATGGCTCACTACAAACGGAACAAATGGCAGCCATCTTCAGGCGCGCCGGGTCCAGTCCTTTTTGCTTCATCACTTCCATGGTATCACTCACCAATTGCCCTGTTTTCACGGTACACGATTCGCCATAAGGGCAATCAGTACCATCGGCAGCAATAAAAACCCCGTCGAATCCCTGCTCCAGCGCATGCAAAATCCAGCGGGGTTTGATGGCACTTGAACAGGGAACGGGAATGGTATAAACGGTAGGCGGATAATGTAATTTCAATAAGCCCGCCATGTCAATAGCCGGATCAGAGATTTTTTCCGTAGAAAAAACCAGTATCTTCGGGCTATTATTTACTTTTCCACCTTCCATCTTTATTTTCTTAATAAAATTTTAAAAAAACCTGATTCTTCAATGGTTCCCAGGTATTCGAATCCTTTTTTATTGCACCATTTGGGAATGTCGCGTCTGGTGCCTTCATCGGCCGACAGCACTTCCATTACCTGTCCTTTTTCAATCTGGCCAATGGCCTTTTTTGCAGCCAATAACGGTCCCGGGCACGATGTTCCGCGGGCATCCACTGATTTATCAACTTTTACTTGTGTTAATTCTTCTGCGTTCATGATTTTAATTTTTTAAATTGTAATTATGTTTTCTTTTTTAAATGAATAACTGGATGCTACTTTCCCCGGCATCAGCTAAAAAAGTAGCAACGCCGCAATAGGATAAATTGGGATAATCAATCATTTCTTCCTTCTTAAATCCCATCATATTCATAGACATTTCGCAAATGCATATTTCTATTCCAAGTTCGGCTGCTGTTTTCAGCAACTCTTCGGGAGAAGCAACGTTTTGTTTTTTCATGATGCTTTTAATCATTTTAGCCCCCATTCCCTCCATGTTTAGTTTAGATAATTTTAAATTACTAATGCTATGAGGAAGCATCGCCCCAAGCATTTTAGATTTAAAATCCTTTTTACCCCCGGCATTTTTGTTTTTATCCTTCAAAGCACTAATGGCCCAAAAGGTGAAAAACAGTTTCACTTTTGTATCCATGGCAGCCGCACCAACGGCTATAACCAGTGCTGCAAGGATCTTGTCAAGATCATTGGAAAATACTACCATAGAAAGTTGGTCTTGCCGCTGGTCCTGCAATTGTTTAACCTGTTTTTCGAGTGCTTCAATTTTTTGCTCTATCGTTTTTTGTTCTGCTTCCTGAGGCATGGCTACTATGTTTAAACTAATTTATAAAGATTGAAATAAATCAAATAAAAAGATTTATATCCGCCTCTTCCGCGGAAGTCATATATTCCCCAATGCCGCAAATGTCATCGGCCAGGTCAATAAAATCTTCCAGTTTTTCACCGTGCCATACTTTGCCGGCAAATCCGCAGATATGGATTTTCACATTGGTCATTTCCTTGGCTGTTTTAAAAGCCTCGGTCCAGTGGGGAGTGTTTAAACGATCGAGCGATGCCAGGAATTCATCCTTTTTATCGGTGATTTCCGACACGCGGTCGTTGACCATTGCGTTCTCCTTTTTAAAGGCGAAGGCAGCCTGCAACAGGACAAAGATGTCCACATCCATATCCTCGGCAGCAGCACCACCCAGGATTACACCGGCAGCAGTCAGTTTGTCTACGCTACCTGAAAACAAGGCTAAAGTTAATTTTTTGTTTGCCATGATTAAATCTCCTATTATTTTAAATTGAACTATTGCTAATTATTTAACGAGGCAAAATTACAAGTGTTATTGTTCTTGTTTTTGAAAATACCTGTGAGCTTACTTTCAATAAAATGTGATTTACATCACATTGTTTATTACCTTTGTTCAAAGGATTTTTTTATGGAGAAGATGAGTTGCTCGGCCTGCCTTTTAAAATCAAAAGCTGTTGAAAGCCTGGCGGAAAGTGAGTTAGAAGTCCTCGGACAAAATTGCGTGGAAGTTCCCTTCGATAAAGGGGAGACCATTTTTAAACAAGAGGCCCTGTCTTCCAATATTATTTACCTGCAAACCGGTTTGGTAAAGCTCATCATCAAGGGGCCGCAGCGCACACAAATCCTGCGTTTAAAAAAAGCACCCTGTTACCTGGGCCTGCCCACCACAGTCGGGGATAAGGTCAATCACTATTCGGCAGTGGCTCTCGAACCATCGAAGGCCTGTTTTATTGACCTCGGAGTTTTTAAAAGTTTTTTGCGTTTAAACACCGAGTTTTCTTATGAAATTGTTACTGAATTGTGTAAAAACGAGCTGGAACAATTTCACCGTTGTGTAACACTCGTCCAAAACCAGGTGTTCGGACGTTTGGCCACCAACCTGCTTTACATGGCCAACAGTATCTACGATAACAATGAATATGACCTTCCTTTAAGCCGGAATGAAATTGCCGACCTGGTCTGCACCTCGCGCGAAACAGTCAGCCGGTTGCTATCGGAACTGGACCAGGAAGGTATCATTGCCATCAGTGGTAAACACATCCGTTTGCTCGACCTTAAGAAATTGGAAGACATCAGTAAAAACGGATAATTCAAAATAAATACAGAAACTATTAATCATTATTAAGGATGCACCTTACGGAACCGAGAAAGCATCTAATGCTGTATGATTAGCAATGAACACAATCAAGTATTATAAATAAAAGGTAGAAATAAAAATATTCTTACGCGCAGATGCGGTGTATTGCAGGCTTCCGGGGTCAGGTAACGCCGAACGGTTATTACAATGTTGAGAGAATGTTAACATATGTACTTAAACGCGGCGGAGAAGTGAAAGCCTGTGGAATATGTGCAGCAATTCGTGGGATCGACAAACTACAACTTCAGGAAGGAATTCAATTAGGTACTATGGAAGAATTTGCACAATGGACAGTTGCATGTGATAAAGTCCTGACTTTTTAATTTCTGTAAGATTCCAGAAGAATTAAAATGAGCAATGTTTAAAAAATATCCGCTCTTAAATACATTTCTTAATTTTGTAACATGGAAGATGTTACCCTTCATATCAAAAACATGGTTTGCGACCGATGCATTTGGGCAGTAGAACGCGAATTAAAAAAACTGGGGCTAAAACCGCTAAAGGTAGTACTGGGCAAAGCTGTTTTAGAAGGGCAGGTTGATGAAGAAACACTTCAACAAGTTGATAAAACCCTTCAAAAGATCGGCTTTGAACTGATTGACGACAGGAAAAGCAAACTGATCGAAAGTATCCGTACGGAAGTGATCCACTATATCCATTATGATCCAGAACTGGTGGGCAACATTAACTTTTCTGACCATCTTTCCCAAAAACTGGGGTACGATTATTCGTACCTGAGCAGCCTGTTTTCTTCGGTTGAAGGCATTACGATCGAAAAATACATCATCCTGCAGCGCATCGAAAAGGTAAAAGAATTGCTCATTTATGATGAGCTAACGTTAAGCGAAATTGCTTACCGCACCGGGTACAGCAGCGTACAGCACCTTTCCAATCAGTTCAGGAAGATCATTGGCATGAACCCTACTTATTTTAAAAAATTACTAGAAAAAGGACGGAAACCGCTGGATAAAGTCTGACAGAAACTTCCATTTGTTGCTTATTCCTGAATTATTGATTACTTTTGTTCGTAAATTTACGAATAGCTAGCATGGCCGACTCCGAATATTTAACCGAAGAACAAAAAAGATTTGCCCGTTACGCCAAAGCTATGGGGCATCCGACACGCATGTACATCTTAGATATACTGGCAAAACAATCGTGTTGTTACAGCGGCGACCTGAGCGAAGTATTGCCCATTGCCAAGTCTACCCTTTCGCAACACCTGAAGGAGTTGAAAGAAGCCGGATTAATACAGGGTGAGATTGAAGCGCCAAAAATTAAATATTGTCTAAACACGAAAAACTGGGAAGAGGCGAAAGCGCTATTCGAAGGATTGTTTCAGAGGTAATTGATTTCTGATCAGCTCACATCTTAATTTTTTTAAAATTTACCCCTGCAAACTCTGCTTAAAAGTATTATTGTTTTGCATGAATGCTTCGATTATTAGCTTAAAAAGCGTTAAAAAACTTGACATATAGAATATATGATATATCTTTATAATTAAATGTCGGCTTAAGTCGATGAGGACAATATATCTATTATCCTTTGAGATAGGACAGTAGGCATTTTAACACACTTAAATAATAAAAAAATTAAAAAGTCAGGATTAGTATTTATGGTAATTCTTCTGATGGGATTTTTGTATTCGTGCAAACAACCACAAACAGAAAACGGTTCAAAAAAAGACTACAAAGTTGAGGTCAAAGTAAACGAGCTGGAACCCGATGATTCTTTTTACAAGGCTGAAAAAGCGTATATTGATCAGGATTTTATAACCAGTGCAACAGAAATAACGAATGGTGTTCATTATATGCAGGAGTTGCTTCCCTATGCTGCAGCCGATCAAAAAAAACAACTGGAACTCTCAATTGACGAACTGTCTGACTTCGCCGAACAAGTCAGAAGAGACAGGATTAACGGATACAGTGATTTTCAGTTCTTTTTCGCACGTGCCGGCAAAGCTTTAAATGCCCACTTCTTAAATATTTCCGAGACCATTGCAGGGGAAGGAAGCGATTATAAAAAAGCCGCACGACATTTAATTAAAGCTATTCACTTCCTGCGATACTCATATACAAACTCAGGTCAGGAGCTTTCAAAGGACGAGCAGGCCCAATTAGAGATTTATAAGGAATTTGCCAAAAATATTATTAAGGATCAAAAAGTTGACCATATGAAAAAAGTATTTGGCGATGCTTTCAAAAATGTCAACGACCAAATCCTGATGCTAAATGTTGATTAAGATAATTTTTTACATTTTCTTCTGAATATACAGTTATCAGGACTTGGTTTGTATAAAATTCACGGGCCTTATCCAATGACACAGGGCTGATAATTTTCCCTTCTGCACTGAATTGAAATAAGTTTAATTTATAACTTATAAAAGACCAGATAAAAAAAACCTTCTTTAATTGGAAAAAGCGGAAATAATAAGGTTAGTCGGAGTATATTCTTATCCGGGGATTGGGATCTATTATTTCTTTTTGGATTTCTTTTCGCCTTTAACCGATGAAGTTTCATTGGTTGCTATTGCCTATCTTTCAAAAACCGGATTAATGAACAAAACAGGTGCAGGGGTAATTTCTTTCCTGGCACTCTATGGAAGGAATTATACGATCTTCCTGATCGCGCGTAAAAGAGTGTCATGGTTAGAAAAGCTGACGAAACATCATCCCGAAGCTATGGGAAGATTTCAGAAAAGGATGAAAAAGAATTATTTTGAAACAATCTTACTCTTGACCTTCTTGCCTAAAGTGCGCATATTCGCCCCTGTTGTTGCAGGGTTCGGGGAAGAATCCAAAGCTCAATTCGCTATCTACGAAGCCATTTGTATCGGGTTATTTGTAGGAATTTATTATACACTTGGATTATTTTTTTATCATAAAATGGAGTCGTTTTTTAATCAAATGGATGTTGTTCAGGGTTCCATAAGATTGATAATATTATTAATTTTAATAGGTTTAATCAGTTATTTTATTGGAAGGCATTTTTTAAGAAAGACAGATAAACGATAAATTAATTTATACATGGGAAATTCAGAAAAAAATAAGGCGTCAGGCACATCCAAAGATAAAACCTCTGAACAAAGAGGTCTTTCAAAACAAGAGGTAAGCAAGAGGCTGGAAAAATACGGGCTCAACGAAATACCCGAAAAGGCAGAATCAAAATTCCACAGAATCTTCCGCAGGTTTTGGGGACCAATCCCCTGGATGATTGAGGCGGCAGCTATTTTGTCAGCTTTGGTAAAGAAATGGGAAGATTTTGCCATTATCATAGTGATGCTGCTTGTGAATGCCATTTTGGATTTTTATCAGGAATCCAAAGCACTGAATGCCATCAATGCACTTAAAAAGTCTCTCGCCATCACGGCATTGGTTTTGCGCGACGGCAAATGGCAGGGAGGTGGATGCCAAAGAAATTGTACCTGACGACATTATCAAACTTAAAATCGGAGATATTGTTCCCGCCGACGCCCGGCTGCTTGAAGGGGATTTTATCCTGGCTGACCAATCGGCACTGACAGGGGAATCGTTGCCGGTAACCAAGAAAGTGGGCGACGATATTTATGGCAATGCCATTATTAAAAAAGGTGAAATGATTGCCAAAGTCAGCAAAACCGGTCTTGACACCTATTTCGGCAAAACAGTAAAATTAGTATCCAAGGCCCAGAAAGAGCAAAAAAGCCATTTCCAGGCTATGGTCATCAAGGTAGGGAATTCCCTGATCCTGTTAACCATTCTCATGATTGCCATTATTCTCGGTTTCGGGCTCTATCGTCATGAAAACATTTTTGACCTCCTGGAGTTTTCACTGGTATTGACTGTGGCAGCCATACCGGTAGCTCTGCCAACGGTTTTAACTGTCACCATGGCCGTTGGCGCCATTAACCTTGCCCGGAAAAAAGCCATCGTAAGCCGGCTGGCAGCTATTGAGGAACTGGCAGGTATGGATATTTTATGCAGCGACAAAACAGGTACGCTTACAAAAAATGAAATGACCATTTCGGACCCATACAAGGTTGGAGAATTTAAAAACGAAGATGTTTTGTTGTACGGAGGCCTGGCTTCGAAAGAAGAAAACCAGGACCCTATTGAAAAACCCATCTTTCAATACCTGAAAGAACATAAGCTTTATGATAAGACAATCAGTTATAAACTGAAAAAGTTTGTGCCGTTCGATCCGGTCAGTAAAAAAACAATGGCATATTATGATAACATGGTCGTAACCAAAGGAGCCCCCCAGGTTATCATTGCCGAATGTAAAAACGACTTTGACAAAACAGAAGCGGAAAACAAGGTCAGGGGATATGCAGCCAAAGGATTTAGAACACTAGGCGTGGCGTTCAAAACAGATGAAAAAGACCGGTTTCGTTTTGTTGGTCTGATTCCGCTTTTTGACCCACCCAGAGACGACTCGAAAGAAACAATCCAAGACCTGAAAGATCATGGCGTTCATACCAAGATGGTCACAGGCGACAATGTCGAAGTAGCCAAATACATTGCGGGAATTCTTAATATCGGAGATAATATTAAAAACATCAAAAATCTGAAAGGGCAGGACACCGAAGAATACAGGGTTCTTTCAGAGGTTATTACAGAAAGTATTTACAAAAAGCTCAAACCCGACATAAGTGAAGACGAGGCGAAGGCCTTTGCCTGTGATGTGGCTTACAATGTACAGAAAACTTTTCAAGAGATGCCCCTGCCAAAAGGACACATCCGGAAACACGAATCGGAGATTATCGAACTTATCGAGGATGTGGATGGCTTTGCCCAGGTATTCCCGGAAGACAAGTATTATATTGTGGACAAACTTCAGAAAGGGGAACACATTGTGGGAATGACCGGCGATGGGGTGAATGATGCACCGGCCCTGAAAAAAGCCGATTGTGGTATCGCCGTCAGCGGGGCCACAGATGCAGCCCGGGCAGCAGGCGATATCATCCTGATGGCGCCAGGACTGAATGTGATCAACAGCGCCATTAAGATGGCCCGAATCACCTTCGAAAGAATGAAAGGTTATACCATCTACAGGATTGCTGAAACAGTAAGGGTGATTCTTTTCATGACTTTATCCATCGTTGTTTTTAAATTTTACCCTGTAACAGCACTTATGATCATCCTGTTGGCCCTGTTAAATGAGATACCGATTTTAACGATTGCCTATGACAATACCAAGGTTAGAAAATTTCCGGTCAAATGGGACATGAAAGAGGTGTTAGTTTTATCGGGCTCGCTCGGGCTGGCGGGTGTATTATCATCTTTTGGATTGTTATTCCTGGCGATGGATTACTGGCATTTATCAACCGAAATGATACAGTCGTTGATGTTTGTAAAACTAATTGTTGCCGGCCACGGAACCATTTACAACACCAGGATTGATGAGTGGTTTTTCAAAAAACCCGGGCCAAACATTAAGCTGTGGACGGCTTCACTGGCTTCTGCCATTCTCGGTACACTGATTGGTGTTTATGGATTATTCATCACACCCATTGGATGGAAATGGGGACTGATTGTTTGGGGATATGCCCTCGTGTGGTTTCTGTTTAGTGTTGTAATCAAAATGCTGGTCCTGCGGTTTTACCGCAAAAAAGGAGAACTGGATATGTAAAGAAATATTTAAAATCTTACACCTGCAGATGCAACTTTAGTTTTATTTTATTAGAATTGAAGGAAATAATAACCTAAATATGAAAAACAAAAAACTCAACCTGGCCGAAGTCATTTCTATGGCAGTAGGCACCATGATCGGCGCCAGTATTTTTTCTATTTTTGGATTGGGAGCGAGAATTGCGGGTCAGGACCTGCCAGTCGCTTTTTTACTTTCGGGTGTTTATGCATTGGTGGTTGCCTATTCTTATGCCATATTGGGTTCGAAAATAATTTCCAACGCAGGCCCCATTGCATTTATACTGAAAGGCATCGGTGACAATGTTGTTACAGGGGCTTTGAGTATTCTTATGTGGCTGACTTACGTGGTCTCCATTTCACTTTTTGTTAAAGGATTTGCAGGATATTTTCTTCCTTTTGCCCACATTGAAACTACTTCCTTATCCATTGGAATTGTTGAAGTGGTCCTGATTGCATTTTTCACTGGCCTGAATTTTTTCGGGAGTAAAACAGTTGGGAAAACAGAGTTTTATATTGTACTTACTAAACTTTCGATTTTACTTGTTTTTATCCTGGCAGGATTTTTAACCATTAAGGGAAGCGCAATCACACCAAACTTCGATCATGCCCACACCAGCGGACTGTTTAATGCATCTATTATTTTTTTCCTGTCCTATATGGGCTTTGGCCTGATAACAAATGCATCTGAAAACATCAGAAACCCAAAAAGAAATGTTCCCCTGGCCATTTTTCTCAGCATCTTTATTGTGATGATTATTTATGTCTCCATTTCGGTAGTTACTTTAGGGAACCTGCCATTGCAGGATATTATCAAAGCACAGGAAAATGCACTAGCCGAAGCTGCCCGTCCGTTTCTTGGTAATTTTGGGTTCATGCTTATTTCACTGGGTGCCCTGTTCTCCATTTCCTCTGCACTCAATGCCACCCTTTTCGGTGGCGCTAATATTGCCTACTCCCTGGCTAAGGATGGCGAGTTGCCTGAAATGTTTGAACGGAAAGTTTGGTTCAAATCCACCGAAGGCCTTTATTTTACTGCCGGGCTTGGACTTTTGTTTGCCTTGTTTTTCGACCTGAGTGAGATCGCAACGATCACCAGCACCGTTTTTACGGTCATTTATATTTTTGTGCTCATCGCACATTTTAAACTGAGCAAGCAATTTGGAGGAAACAGATTGTTGATTAGTATCAACTTGCTTATTCTTATGGTCGTTTTTATTGCTCTGATGAAGTATCAGTGGGGTACACAGAAAAATGCATTTTATGCCAGCATACTCACGTTTACAGGAGCTTTAGTAATCGAATACTTATACAGGAAAGTGAGAAAACGGAGTTTCAGTTAAGCAGAAACAAGGTCATTCAAGCAAGTCTCTTAATGTCAAATAATAAAATTGAAAAAAATGATTAATTTTTTACTATAACCCATCCCTGAACCTCTCCCGTGGAGAGGATCAGAGGTAATTATTTTTTGAATTTTCAAAGAATGCAGAAAAATCAACCCATAAATTTTACCATATGATGCAACAAATATTTTTCTTAATAGCAGTAATAATCGTTCTTATTGCATTTTATATAATTTACAGATTTGTATTTAACAGGGATAGTGTTAACAAGGATATCCTGAATGAACCTTTTTCTGAAAGCTGGAGAAAAATTCTTCAGGACAGGGCTTTGTATTACAGAAACCTTCCAGATGAAAGGAAAAAAGAGTTTGAAGAACGGGTAAAAATATTTCTGGCAAAGAAGTCCATAAAAGGAGTAGATACAGAAATTAACGACAGCGACAAACTGCTGGTTGCAGCAAGCGCCATTATCCCGGTGTTCAATTTCCCTTATTTTATTTATCCCAACGTAAGGGAAGTGCTGCTCTACCCCGGATCGTTCGATGATAAATTCCAGACCGATGATGAAGCTGGTAAACGGGATATTCTGGGTATAGTGGGCGATGGGTTTATGAATGGTGTTGTCGTATTGTCGAAACCCGACCTCGAAGCAGCATTCGATGGTCTGCGCCATCGTAAAAATGTTGGCATTCACGAATTTGTCCACCTGATTGACAAGGCGGACGGGGCCGTGGACGGGGTTCCTGAAAAGCTTTTTGAGCACTCTTATACCCTGCCCTGGCTTAAAGAGGTACGCAGGGAAATGAGAAAAATAAAAGAAGGGCGCTCCGACATTAACCCCTATGCCCTGTCCAATGACGCTGAATTTCTGGCAGTTGTAAGCGAATACTTTTTTGATAACCCCGAAAAATTAAAACAGCGACATCCCGAGTTGTATCAATCCCTGACAAAAATCTTTCGGCAAAAACCGGATGACTATGTGTAATTATTTAAGATTATATACTGATGCTTAACGTATGGCAGATTTTTTTTATTTAATTTAGTGTGTTGTAACGATCGTATTCTACATAAAAAAGAAAATGGATATCATAATTTGCGAAAAGAATTTCAGAGGTGACAAAGACTATATCAGGGGAAACCTGATCCGTGACTCAATTTTTGAACTGATAAAAAACGACAATCCGGGCTTCACTAAAAATTGTTACATCAGGCAGGAAGAAGTAAACCGATACCGCAACATACATCTGAGAAAATTAATAAAACAGGAAAAAGGAAACTTTGACGAGCTGGACAAAGATGTTATCAATGCCATATCGAACAGAAATGTAATATCGGATAATATTGAAGATGATTGGGATGAAGGACTAAGTTACGGACAAAAAACAGCAGATAAGGTGGCAACGTTTGGCGGAAGCTGGACATTCATCCTGTCGTTCGGTGTATTTATTTTTATATGGATGGCCATAAATGTATGGCTTCTTACAAAAAGGCCGTTTGACCCTTATCCGTTTATCCTCTTAAACCTGATTCTATCAACACTTGCGGCAATTCAGGCACCCATAATTATGATGAGCCAGAACCGGCAGGAAGACAAAGACAGAAAAAGAGGAGAAAATGATTACAAAGTCAATTTGAAAGCTGAGTTGGAGATTAAACTGCTGCATGAGAAACTAGATCACCTGATCCTGTCGCAGAATAAACGAATATTGGAAATTCAGGAATTACAAACAGACTATCTTGAAGACATTATTCAGCAAATGGGAACAAACAAAAAAGAGGATGCTGAAAGTTAAAAGCAAAATAAGTCTGGCCGAAGCCGTTTCCATCGGCGTAGGCGGGATGGTTGGCGGTGGTATTTTTGCCGTTTTGGGCCTTGCCGTTGAACTTTCAAAAGGAGGCACACCACTTGCTTTTTTGATTGCCGGAATTGTGGCTTTTCTTACCTCCTACTCCTATGCCAGGCTTTCACTTTTCTATCCCAATTCGGGGGGGACGGTACATTTCGTCAACAAAGGATTTGGGAAAAATGTATTTAGCGGGGGCACCAACAACCTGCTCTGGATTAGCTACATTGTGATGCTTTCGCTTTATGCCTCGGCCTTTGGCTCTTATGGTGCTGCCCTTTTTAAAATTACCGGCGATTTTAATACCGACAAGCACATCCTGATTACCGCCATTGTCGTCTTTTGCACATTGCTGAATTACATTAGTTTTAAGGTTGTAAGCGTGAGTGAGTCGATTGCCGTTTTTATCAAGATTTTTGTCCTGGTCATATTTGCCGGCATTGGTTTGTGGGCATTGAAAGCCAATGTCAATTTCCACCAACTGGCCATCAAAGACTGGGTAGGCCCTTTTAAATTGATTAGTGGCGGTTTCGTAATTTTTGTCGCTTACGAAGGATTTGAACTGATTGCCAACGCTTCCCCAAATATTAAAAATCCACTGAAGAACATACCACGGGCTTATTATATTTCGGTGTTGTTTGTCATTGCACTCTATATTATTATTGCTGTGATTACGGTGGGCACGGTGCCTTTTGAAAAAATTGTNNCAGGAATATGTGCTAGCCGTAGCTGCCGAACCCACACTAGGCAAGGTGGGCTTTGTCATCATCGGTATTACGGCGCTCATTTCTACGTTCTCGGCGATCAATGTAAGCCTGTACGGTGGAAGTCGCGTGAACTATGAGCTTGCCGAAGACGACGAAATTTCCCACGAGTTTACCATTACTTTCTGGGGAGAGCCCATCGGATTGCTGGTTACGGCCATACTGACATTGATAGTGGCAAACTTTTTCAATCTGGAGAGTATTTCCACTTCGGGAAGTGCCGGTTTTCTACTCATTTTTGCCATCGTCAATATAGCCAATTACAAACTGGCTAAGGAAACAAAATCACGAAAATGGATTTCTTTTTTGGGTGCTGTTTTGTGCGTTGCCGCCTTGGTATTTCTGATGGTGCAACAGTTTAGTACCAATTATACCGGAGCAGTGGTCGGCTTGTCCATCATTGCTGCTTCCTATATTATGGAAACCGTTTACAAGAAAAGAACTAAAAAACTCAAACAAATATGAGTTTCATAACAAATATACCGGTCGATTTAATCAATTTCTTTTTAGTAACTGTGTTTCCCTTCTAATAGGCCTGGAACAGCGCAGATATCATTACGATGACCCGAAGGACAGCACTTTCGGAATGGACCGTACCTATACACTTACCGGTATTCTCGGATATATTTTATACATTATAACCCCGGCAAAAATATGGTTCTTCGCCACAGGTGGATTGGTTGTTGCTCTTTTTCTTGCCATTTTTTATTGGAAAAAGATTGAGAGCCAGGGCAAGTTCGGGATCACTTCGATGATAACTATATTGATTACCTACAACCTGGCTCCGTTACTATATACCAAACCTATATGGGTAACCATACTTGTTGTTACCACAGTACTGATTCTCATTGAAATGAAAGAACAGCTTAAAACTTTAGGTGGTAAATTTGACAATAACGATTTTATTATACTGGCTAAATTCCTGGCCATAAGTGGTATTATTCTTCCCTTGCTGCCGCACGAGATTATGACCGATTTCATTCCGATTTCGCCTTTTAAATTCTGGCTTGTTGTGGTCGCTGTTTCGGCAGTATCTTATTTAAGTTATTTGCTTAAAAAATTTATTTTCAAAAAAAACGGCATGCTCATAACGGGCTTCCTTGGTGGATTATACAGCAGCACGGCAACAACGGTTGTTCTGGCAAGGAAAAGCAAACAACCCGACACAGCATTAAACCAGGCAAGCGCATCTATTATGCTGGCTACAGGAATGATGTTTATCAGAATATATATTTTAATCCTCCTCTTCAATCAGGCCTTAGCCAGATTGCTGATACTGCCTTTTGTTATGTTAACAGCACTCTCTTTTATCATCTCGTGGTTGATATTGAGGTTTGAAAAGACTGGCAAAAACACAGAAATAAGCAACCACAAGCATAAGAATCCGCTGGAATTCAAAACAGCTTTACTCTTCGCCTTTCTTTTCGTTTTTTTTGCCGTAATAACAAAATATGTGCTGCATACTTTTGGCATACAGGGCCTTGATATTTTATCTTTAGTGGTTGGGGTAACGGATATCGACCCTTTTCTGATGAGCTTATTTACAGGTAAATATCATATTGAAATGCAGGATATTGCCCGGGCAACACTCATAGCGGTTAGCAGCAATAACCTTATGAAACTCGGTTATGCACTGGTTCTTGGCGATAAATCTTTAAGAAAGTCCCTGGTTGCCGGGTTTACCGCTATCGTAATTGCAACAGTTGTTATCATATGTATTTTATAATTTTATGCTGAAACTTAAAAACAATATTTTTTCCGTGCATCAACTTTTAATCTTTTCGTTAAATGGTGTTAAAAAATATAAAAGATGAGGCATATATAACTGAACTTTGTCATACCCTATTGTTAAATTGATATAGAATGCTAACTTAAAAAAAGAAAATGAAAAATCTAATGGACGAATCCGTATCATCCGCAGTTAAACACTGGTGGGTATCGTTATTGCTGGGGATTATCTTCATTGCTGCCGGAGTGTTGGTGGCCCTTACTCCCCTCTCAAGCTATGTTACTTTAAGTATCTTCTTCAGTGTGGCTATTTTTGTCGCCGGCATGTTTCAAATATTTTATGCCATTGCTAATCAGAATGCTTTACCCGGATGGGGGTGGCAATTTGCATCGGGAATCATTGATGTATTAATTGGAGGTGTTTTATTAACGTACCCTGATCTGAGCATGATTGCACTGCCCTTTATCGTAGGATTCTGGTTTATGTTCAGCGGGGGAATTGCCATTGGTGTTTCTTTCGAATTAAAATCGCTTGGGACAAAATCATGGGAATGGCTTTTTCTTCTGGGCATTGTTACGATCATCTTTTCTTTCTTCCTGATCATCAACCCTGTTTTTGGCGGCCTGACCATTGTTTATATGACAAGTAGTGGATTTATCATTCTTGGATTCTTTAGGCTAGTTCTTTCATCTAAGCTGAAAAGTTTGTCCAAACAAATTAAAGATAAGTAATTTATCAATAATATTTAAGAATCTCAAATCATGAAAACTGATAATCCGATTGTAGGTATAAATTTTTCGCGAATCGATAAGACTGTTTGTGAATATGTTGATTTTCTATCGACAAAAATTCCGATCTCAACCGTAAATAACCTGTTTGTTTTTACAGCAAGGGGTTCTTTTAATGCATTGCAGAAAGACACAAATTACAAAGAAGGAGAGTTGTTTTTGAAAACACTTAAAAACGAGATGTCAAATAAATTATCCGGATTTTACAAAAATAATATTAAGATCAAAAACCATGCAGTTGCCGGTCTTTTTGTTGAATCAATATATCATGAGTTCAACAAAACAAATACGGATATGATATTCGTAGGTAAAGAAACCAAAGCGCATGGAATGAACAGTAAGTTTCTTATCCGGACTATTCCCGCAAGCACATTTATCGTCCCGCAAAAGGCAAAACATAAACTCGGTCATGTACTTATTGTGCTTGATAACACCGGGCACTCCAAACACCTGTTACAAAAGGCCCTTGATTTTTGCCAAAAGGTCAATCCTGTCCCAAAAATTACCTGCCTGCATGTTGTACACTGGGCTCATTTGGCTGTACTTGACAATTCAATTATTAACGACTATCAATTCTACTCCGGAACTGATATGAACATGCTGATTCAATCAC
The DNA here is from genome assembly GCA_002389465.1 of Bacteroidales bacterium UBA4459. Lineage (GTDB taxonomy): Bacteria > Bacteroidota > Bacteroidia > Bacteroidales > F082 > UBA4459. The sequence goes on from DGOT01000075.1 coordinate 17,583, forward strand.
AACTAAAAAGGGAAGAAGAAGACTTTAAAGTATTTGTTAAAGAAAATGCAAAAGATTTTGAAAACCTGGATATTAAAGTAAAAATTATTGAGGAAAAGGGTAAAAATGCTTATGCTGCTGCGAAGGATTATCTTGACCACCACCGGCTTGACCTGGCTATTTTGGGTACCAAAAGCCACAGTGGTTTTGATGCTCATTTAATGGGTAGCTTTGCAGAAGGCTTAATTACGGTAAACGATAAAACACCCCTGCTCGTAATACGCTAACTTTTTAAAGCTTTTTATTTGAATTTTAAATATTATGAACGTTGAAGAACAAAAACCGGGGAAAAGATCATATAAATTCTGATTAGCTTTGTACTAATTATCATGTATATTTCTGATCACTAATTATTAAAACAAGTAACATGTCCGTCAGATTAAATAGAAAATCGGTTGTTTTTATTCCCAACCCGCGCCGTACTATCACCCGTTTTTATTTTACCGACGAGGAGAAGGCCCTGCAGGTCATCCGGAAAGTGTTGCAATTATCACCGGACGAGGCTTATTTTGAGCTGCAACAGGTGCTGAGAAACTTTTCGATGCGTCACCGCCAGATCGCCAAAGTGTTTGAAGCCAATTTTCAAAACATTCAGCGCCTGTTCAAAAAGCTGAAATTTGAACCTGATTCGCTGTCAGAAGACGTCAGGCTGCTCATCGGTTCCTATTTCACACACGAATACTCCGTAGAAGCTGCTGCTTACTTCAATCCGTCAATTGTTGCACATCCCGACCAGCACGGCCTGCTGAAAGGTGAAAAGCGTATCATCGTCAGTTTTCGGGCCACGGGTGAAGGGCATATTTCATCCATTGTATTCAGGGAAGGTATTATCGATGCGGATAATAATTTGCATTTTAATAAGCCGGGCAATCTGGATGAAATGCCGGAATGTATAAAACGTACCGTATACAACAAAAAGTCATTTACCAAGAAGCTGGATGAAATGGACATCCATAAAGACATTGTGGACCTCGTGCTGGATAAGTTGAAGAGTAAATTTACCTATGGAGAGCTGCAGGCAAGCATCAGTGGAACGTTGAAAGATGTAACGCTCACACCCACTAAACGAAAAGTAATTGAAGAAATCAATTGGGTGGCCGACTCTCATTATGAAATGACCTTCTCATTAAACACGGCTCTTTCCGAAAGAGTGATCTTTCCCATTTCATACAGTGAAAGAAACGGTATTGAGGATGCCCGATTTGTCAGGTTTACAGATGACGATGGCGCCGTAACCTATTACGCTACCTATACGGCATACAACGGTTACACCATTCTTCCAAAATTGATTGCAACGAAGGATTTCTATTATTTTAAAATTTCTCCCCTCAACGGTAAATATGCTCAAAATAAGGATATGGCGCTTTTTCCCAGGAAAATCAACGGAAAATATGCTATGGTCGGGCGCTACGACGGCGTGAACAATTACATTATGTTCTCTGACAAGGTAAACTTGTGGAAAGAAGCCCAACTATTACAGGAACCTTCATTCCCCTGGGAATTTATCCAGATCGGCAACAGTGGCTCGCCCGTTGAAACTCCGGAAGGATGGCTGCTGATAACACACGGTGTTGGACCCATGCGTACCTATTCACTGGGTGCTGTCCTGCTCGACCTTGACCATCCTGAAAAAGTGATCGGGCACCTGAAGTATCCGTTGATGATGCCCAATGAAAAAGAACGGGAAGGCTATGTACCTAATGTAATTTATTCCTGTGGGTCAATCGTACATAACCATGAATTAATCATTTCTTACGCCATGTCCGATTACGCTTCATCGTTCGTATCTGTACCTTTGCAGGAATTGCTTGAAGAATTGAAAAATAATCATAATAAGACATAAAACTAAGGAAAAGGGGACGTATGAACTCTAAACTTGTGTTTGTAACAACTTATCCACCACGCGAATGCGGCATTGCAACTTTTACGACCGACCTTATTCATGCCATCAGAAGCCAGATGGATGACAGCATTGAAATTGAAGTATGTGCTCTTGAAGATGGTCCTCAGGAATTTGATTACCAGGAAGAAGTAAAATATGTGATCGACACCAACCATCCGGCGCAGTATGTTGAGTTGGCGCAAAAAATCAACGACGACCACCAGGTGAAGGCAGTGATGATTGAACATGAATACGGGCTTTTTGCGGGTGAATACGGCGATTATATTTTTAATTTACTAGACCTTCTGGAAAAACCTTTTATCGTGACTTTCCACACAGTATTGCCCCATCCCGAGAAAAGAAGGTGGGAGATTGTAAAGGAATTTGCAAAAAAGGCCAAGCAGCTTTTAGTCATGACCAAAAGCTCAAGGGAAATACTGCTCAGTGATTATCAAATTCCGGAAGACAAGGTTACCGTTATCCCCCATGGCACCCACCTTGTTTTATGGAGACACAAAGAGAAAGCGAAGGAAAGATTCGGGTTCGGCCACAGGCCTGTTCTGGCAACTTTCGGACTTCTTGGCTGGAATAAGAGCATAGAAACAGCCCTTGATGCCCTGGTCGAAATAAAAAAACAATTTCCCGATATTCTCTACCTTGTTCTGGGGAAAACACATCCGGGTTTAGTGAAACACGAAGGGGAAAAATACAGGAAATTCCTGGAAAAAAAAGTCGGGGAACTCAAACTAAAAGAAAATGTTCAATTCGTCAACCATTTCCTTGAACTGAACGAATTACTGGATTACCTGAGCATTACCGATATTTACCTCTTTACTTCAAAAGATCCCAATCAGGCTGTAAGTGGCACGTTTGCCTACGCCATGAGCAGCGCCTGTCCCATTATTGCCACGCGCATTCCACACGCCAAAGAATTGTTAACCGCTGATACAGGAATACTCGTGGACTTTGAACAACCCGCTCAGATTGCTACAGCTGCCATTCATTTGTTGAAAGACAAAAAACTCCGTCAACAGATGGGGCGCAATGCTTTTCACAAAACAAGGTACACCATTTGGGAAAATGTAGCCAACGAAACCATGTCGCTTTTCCGCCCCTTTATCGAACATTCCAATTTCCGCTACCGTATCCCTCCCATCAATTTGGAACACATCAAACACATGACGACTGACAGGGGCTTCATCCAGTTTTCGGATATTGATATTGCCGACAGAAGCACAGGTTACACCCTCGACGACAACGCCAGGGCCCTTATTGCAATGTGCCGGCATTACGAACTTTTTCGATCGGCATCTGACTTAAAACTAATTCAAATTTACTTGGATTTCATAGTTTATTGTCAGAAATCAAATGGAAGTTTTATCAATTATGTTGAGGATGACGGCACCATAAACATCAGGAATAACATGGAAAACCTGGAAGATGCCAATGGACGGGCTGTTTGTGCGCTGGGATACTTCCTCTCCAGAGATATTTTTGATGAATCACTGCTTGAAAAGGCAGAAAAAAGCATGCAAAAAGCATTGGAAAACATAGCAGACATCCGTTCGCCCCGTTCCATGGCTTTCCTCATTAAAGGACTGTATTTTTATAATCTGAAAAAAGAGGACAAAAAACTTGTCGAACTCATCAACCTCTTTACCGGTCGCCTGCTCGATAATTTTAATAAGGTAGCCGATAAAAACTGGTACTGGTTCGAAGAATACCTGACCTATGCCAATGCACTGCTTCCCGAAGCCATGCTGTATGCATGGAAAGCAACCGGAAACATCAGTTATCATATTATTGCCAAAGCCACCTTTGATTTTCTTTTGTCCAAAATTTATAAGAATGGCCAAATCCGGGTCATTTCCAACGATGGCTGGTTCCATAAAAATAAAAAGAATAAGGAAGGTTTTGGTGAACAACCCATCGATGTGGCCAAGACCATTATCGCACTTGACCTGTTTTATTCAGAACTGGGTGAATCGCAATATCTCGTCAATCTAAATATTGCCTTCGACTGGTTCATGGGACTGAACCGCCTGAACCAGATTGTGTACAATCCGGCCACCGGCGGCTGTTACGACGGTCTTGAAAAATACGGTGTGAACCTGAACCAGGGAGCTGAAAGTACCATCTCGTATTTAATGGCCCGCTTAATCATGGAAAACCATTACTTTGACAAGAAGCGCAAAACCAGCCGTCCTGATTTTCACGAGGAACAATTGAAAAGCCTCCTTAAGAGACGGTAAAAAACCGTACCTTTAAAACACCTTCATTTTCAGGCCTCTCTGATATATTTTTAAAAATATATCAAAAAACACTTGACATTTGAAAAATAGGTTTATTTTTGCAAGCAAATACTTACTTATGATACGTAAACCAACAGATGTCAGGCAAGTGGAAATCAAGTCTGCCATACTGGCCATTATATTTAGGGACGGTCTGAAGAAGGTGTCCACCAAGAACATAGCAAAGGAAGTCGGCATCAGCGAAGGCAGTATTTTCAGGCATTTTGCTTCCAAAAATGAGATTATCCTTTCCATAATGGATGATGTAATCAGTGGCCTGATTGAAAGCCTCCGCCGGATTTCGCTCGAAAGCACACCCCCACCGGAGCGTCTGTACAAGTATTTGTGCAGGACAATTACTTACCTCGTCGAGAATAAAGGCATCACCATATTACTGTTTTCTGAAACTTCCTACGAGAATGATGAGCGGCTGATTACCAAACTTAATAATATTTTTAACAACCAAAAACAGTTTGCCGGAAAAATTGTATCGGACGGTATCGCTATGGGTACCTGGGATGAGAGTATTTCAGTCGAAGATTTTTCTTCGCTTTACATGGGCATTCCCATTACCCTGAATATTGAAATGATATTGAATAAAAATGGCTTCGAACGCGTGAACTTCTGCAAGCGGATGTTTGACCTGGTACTTCGAATCCTAGAGAAGAAATAATTTTTTTCCTAAATTGCAAAGTAAGTGTTTACTTATATAATATATTTAGAGTTTTTAACCATGAAACTAAAAAAAGGAGGTAGCTAAAATGTACAGGAACATCCTTATTCTTTTATGCTTTCCAATCTTGCTGCAAGCGCAGGACGAGAGAGAGATGAGCGCGCTTTTCGACTCGCTCCGGACAAACCCACACATCAGAAGCGATGAAATTTTGATGGAGCGTGCCTTACTTGGAAAAAGTATGGCCAATAGCAAGCTTTTCCCAAAGCTTGATGCTTTCGGGACTGTCGATTACACCAATACCCCTTCGGGGATGTTGCCGCTGGCTCCCAACGATTTATTTGTGATGATCAAAGACCAGTCAATCGCACAACCTTTCAGCCAGAATATCTTCAGGGCCGGGGCGGCTATTTCCATGCCAGTCTTTGTAAAGTCAATTTACACCATGGCGGCCAAGGCTAAAATGATGTACCAGTCGGCGGAAATCAAATGGGAAATTGACCTGCTGAAAAATGAGGCCGTCATCGTGAGTTCCAATACCAATTTACAATACATGGATGCTTTGGGAAAAGCGCTGGATAAAAAGAGGGCTTCGCTGGAGACGGTTAAAAAGCTCGTCAATACGAAAGTCAACAACGGGCGTGCACCCGAATCAGCACGGCTTAAAATCAGCAATGGAATTAACGAGATTGATTTGATGCGCAACGAAGTGGCCATGAACAGGGAAAAGGCCATCGCAGCTATTTTTACACTGACTGGTGTACGGGTGGAGAAACCCATCCCCATGGAACAAACCGGAACTTATGCTGATGGTGAGTTCAGGGTACTGGCACCTTTGAAAAAGAAAATTGAAGCCACCGAATTGGGTGTAAGGGCAGAGAAAGAAAAGCTCTACCCCGCGCTGCTGCTACATGGCAACTACAATCACAGCTATGCGATGTCCTACAACAATAATCTTGCTGTAAACAAAGATTATGCAACCGTGGGGCTTGTGTTGAAAATTCCTCTTTTCGAAAAATCGCAATATGTTAAAATCAAGCAAAGCAAACTGGATGTACTTGATTTGCAAAACGAAATGGATAAGATGAGGATGGATTTCGCCGCACAGGCACAACAACTCGAAAGTAGCCTGACTTTGCTGGATGCTTCCATCAAACTTTACGAAAGCAGTGTAAAGGACAAGGAAGAACTGCTGCGCATCGCCAAAGTGGCTTACGGTACCGACAGGATGACCATTGAAGATTACCTGAAATACGAAGATGATTTGCTGATGGAAAAATCAAAATTATATAAAGTGCAGGCACAGAAGTGGCAAACACTCATGAAACTCGCTGTAATTTATGGAAATAAAATAGAGGAGATAGTAAAATGAAAAGGATAAAAAAAACACTAATCTGGACAGTGGTAATCATTGTTTTGATTGCCGGGGCAGTACTCATTGTAAAAAATGCCCAAAACAGGGAAAACAACCTTCCCCCTGCAAAAATGTACTCCATTGTGGTTTCAACCATCAGGCCCGAATTGAAGGCAAGCCGTTTGACGCTGCCTTACCTGGCCGAAACACAAAACGACAAGGATGTAAAACTGGCCTCTAAAATTGCCGGCCGGATTAATTTCATCCGTCCCAGCGGAAGCAGTGTGAAAAAGGGCGAAGTGATTGCCAGGATTGACAACACCGCTATCCAAAGCAACCTCAGCAGTGTAAGCTCGCAATTGAAAGCCCAGGAAAAGGTATTGGAAAATTTGGAGGAAACGCATGCAAGAACGCTGGAACTTATCGAGGCCAAGGGCGCTTCCATCGAACAATCGCAAATGGAGGAAAGCAAAATTGCCGGGCTTCAATCAAAGGTGGAATCGCTCAAACAAAAGCTCAACGAATTGAACAATATGCTGACCTACGCCATCATCACTTCGCCGGTTGACGGCAGGATTTCCAAAACTATGGTCAACGAAGGAGACATGGCCATGCCCGGTCATCCTGTGGCGGCTTTGAGTGCCGAAAACGGCTTTTACTTAATGGTGCGCATACCCGACGACCTGACAATTAGCGGGATTGTGATGGGAAACAAATCCTACGATGCCGTCGCGCTGAACAGCACCTTCCGCGGCTTGTCGGAGTACAAAGTTTATACCAACGAAACCGGCATGACCACGGGCAACCGCGTTACTGTGGATGTCATCGTTTTTGACGGCCCCGGCATCAAACTCCCCTTTGATGCCGTACTCAATAGCAATGGTATAAATTACGTCCTTTTAGTTGATGGCGAAAAAGCCGTAGCCAAACAGGTGAGCATCCTGCAAAGTGGCGAAGAGGGTATCGTTATCGGCGACAACGAGCTGGCAGGAAAAGAAATTGTTGTTGCCAAACAGGACATCCTGCTTAAACTCCTGGGTGGTGCTTCACTTAAAGTAAAGGAGGGATAAATCATGTTTGAATATTTTTATAAACGGCCTTACCTGCTCTATTCTTTAATTGGCGGATTTTTCATCATGGGCATTGTGGCTTTGGTTGTGCTACCGAAGAACCTTTTCCCGGACGCTAACCCGGCCCAGGTGATTGTCATTACGAAAGTGCCCGGTGCTACAGCACAGGTAGCTGCCAACACGGTTTCCAAACCCATCGAACAGGAAGTTTCGCGCCTGGGACTGGTTACCGATATCAGCTCCATCAACGTAGCCAACTTCTCCATCGTCAAAGCAGAATTCAGCTATAAAAAAAGCCTTAATGCGGCGGCGGTTGATGTGGCCAATGCCTTGTCGATTGCGCGGGGGAAACTCCCTGCAAATGTGAACCCGGCCATTTACACTGCCGGCGATTTTACCCTTCCGGTGGATGTGATCTCGCTCTCGCCCAAAGGCAACGACATGGATTTGGCCGACATCAGGAAGATTTCAGAAAGCTTTATCAAACCTTATTTGCTGGGCAATCCGCAAATTGGAAACGTGGAAATTTTTGGTGGCTACGAAAGCGCCATCAATATTGAAATTGACCCCTTCAGAGCCAAGCGTTACGGTATCGAGTTCGATAAAATTGCCATGGTCTTGAAAACACTGAACAGGGATATACCCATTGGTTTTGTAAAAGGGGCGGACAACTTCTATACCATCACCTTTTATGGGGAGAAGGACGAGGTGGAACGCATCAAGCAAATCACCGTGATACCCAATGTACGGATTGGTGACATTGCCGACGTAAAATGGGGCTATGCCAAACGCACCAGCGGTTACCTTGGCAACGGCAAACCGGCCATCGCTTTGGCCATCCAACGGGCACCGGGAGGCAGTGTACTTGATGTGAGCAAAGCTGCCAGAAAAGAGATGAAAAATCTTGCTGCCCGCTATCCCAATATCGATTTTGAGATTTCGGACACCCAGCGCGACCTCATCGAACTGGCCAACAATAATATGCTGGTTGCCCTTCGGGATGCCATTTTCTACACCTTGCTGGTCATCCTTATTTTCCTCGGAAATTTCCGAGCTATTGCAGCCGCTGCCATCACTATTCCCATGGTCTTTTTCTCGACAATGGCCGTCATCTGGCTCGCAGGCGGGGAACTGAACATCGTGATCTACACCGCCATCATCCTTTCCCTGGGCATGCTGACGGATAACGCGGTAGTGGTGTTGGAGAATATAGAACGACATCTGAACGAGCTAAAAGAGGATTTGCAGACTGCTATCAAACTGGGTACCAAAGAAGTCATTGGCCCCATCTGGGCAGGAACCATCGCCACGATTTTTGTCGTTTTTCCTTTGATGTTCATCGGTGGTTTTCCTGAGAAGATTTTCAAACCTTTAATTTTTACCCTCATCATCGCTTTGCTGATTTCGTTCTTCCTTTCCATCACCTTCATCCCAAAACTGCTGGAAGCCTTCTTCAAGAGAGGGACGGGTAAAACAAAAGTGGAATTGTGGTTCGACAATTTGTACAATAAAACCATTGGCCGCTTGGTGGGCCCGTATGTAAATGTCATCAAATTTTCCAATGGCAAGCACCGTTTCCTTCGCCGGATAGTCCTTACTGTGGGCGTTGTAATTGTGTTGCTTATCAGCGTGAAAGTGATTCTGCCAACCATCGGAAAAGATGCCATGCCACCTATGGATACAGGTATTATCAAGGCGCAGGTTGCTTTCAGTTCCAACGAAACCGTGAACAGTGCCGAAGCCAAACTGGAGCCTTTCCTGCAATGGGTGAACGAACAGCCCTGGGCAGTGCGGAGCTCGGTTGCCTTTGGTAGCGAAGCCGGTGTGTTGAGCCTGGGTAGCGGGAACCTGCCTGCCGAAGCCACTATCACCATCAACTGTGTGGACCGTTTCAGCAGGAAGCTAAC
>DGOT01000204.1 GCA_002389465.1 Bacteroidales bacterium UBA4459
TGGGTTTTGTTGTAGCGAGACCGAGAATTGAACTCGGGACCTCCGGGTTATGAATCCGACGCTCTAACCGACTGAGCTACCTCGCCATAATGAGGGTGCAAAAATAAAAAAAACAATGGCTCTGCAAATCTTTTCATAAAATAATTTGCGCTGCACTTCAACCAATTTAACATTTGTTTCTATCTATCATCTTCTATTTCTTAAATTTGCACCCAATTAAAATCAAATATTATGCACGACGACCAATACGTCAACGATATCACTGTTAGTAAACCCATACTGGAAATGGTAACCGTTGCCAACGAGTTTTGCCACTATCTCGAAAACGCCGAAGAGAAATCGAAAAATGGGATCTTGGAATTTGTTAACCGGATACTGCCTTTGCTGTATCTCAAGGGGTCGTTGTTACCCGATATAGAGGTTGAAAATCCTGATGCCAACGAAAAATTTGCCACGGAAGAACAATGGGAACGTATTTTTTTAATGTTGCGTGAAAAATTGGGCCAACAGGATGAATTCTGGACTATCGACCCTCTTTATATCAACGATACGGAACCTCTGAAAGCCAGCATGGCCGAAAACATTGCCGATATCTACCAGGACATGAAAGACATGATCATGCTGTATCAGAAAAATACATTTGATGCCCGCCAGAATGCGGTAGCTGATATCAAGTTACTTTTTGGTACACATTGGGGATACAGGATCGGGAACATTTTTAACAGGACACATCATCTGTTACACAGTGACGAAGTCGAGCCTCCTCAGTTTGCTAAATCACTGGACCTTTTTTAAAACCATAATACTTATATGTAGGTATTTATTATACGGTTAATTAATGCTTTCTTTGCATGATAAACATCAAGTACATAACACGGAAATAGATGACTCTGGCCGACCTCAAGACAGGTAATAAAGCTGTTATTACGAAAGTAAAAGGAAGGGGTGCGTTCCGTAAAAGGATCATAGAGATGGGGTTTGTTGTCGGCAAGCAAGTGATTGTTGTCAAAAATGCCCCGTTAAAAGATCCGATAGAGTATAATATTCTTGGTTACGAAGTGTCGCTTAGAAGAAGCGAAGCTTCGCTGATAGAAGTAACCATTAACGGGGAAGCTAAAGCACGAAATGATTACAACGGTATTTTGCAAATTGAACAGTCGTTGCAGTTATCCCCGGTCAAAAAGAGTAAAATCATCAATGTGGCCCTGGTGGGAAATCCTAACAGCGGGAAAACCACTATTTTCAACCTGGCTTCGCATTCCAAAGAAAAAACCGGTAACTACGGAGGTATAACGGTAGATGCAAAAACAGCAAAATTTGAACATAACGGATATACGTTCAACCTGGTTGACCTTCCGGGAACATACTCTATAACGAGTTATACACCTGAAGAACTTTATGTACGCGACCATCTGATCAATGAACTTCCCGATGTTATATTGAACGTTGTGGACGCATCCAACCTGGAGCGAAACCTTTACCTGACCACCCAGTTGATCGATATGGACAAGAAAGTGGTGATCGCCCTGAACATGTGGGACGAGTTTCTGGAAAAAGGAGATAAATTTGATTACCGCGCTCTTGGTAAAATGATAGGTATCCCTATGGTACCAACAGTTGGATCCAGAAACAAAGGTATAAAGGAGTTGTTTGAAAAGATCATTGACGTTTATGAGGATCGTGACACTACCGTAAGGCATATACACATCAATTACGGATACCGCATTGAAAAGGCCATCAAAACCTTACAGGATCTGCTGAAAAAAGAGGGGAATAAGTTTCTGACCATTAAAGTAGCTCCCAGATACATAGCTATCAAGTTGCTGGAACACGATGACCAGGAATTAAAAAGAGTTAAAAATTGCCCCAATGCATCAGAGATAATCGAAGCCGCCGATGAAGAAGCGAAGGATGTTGAAAAGCTTAGAAATGAATCACTGGAAACAATTATTACGGATGCCAAATACGGTTTCATCGAAGGGGCTTTGCGCGAAACGCTGAAACCTGCAGAAACAGAGAGTAAAATTACCCGCAGCCGGATCATCGACCGGGTGATCACAAATAAATTTCTAAGCTACCCTATATTTCTGCTGTCTATCTGGATCACTTTTCAGGCTACCTTTATCATCGGCGATTACCCGATGTACTGGATTGAACAACTTATTAGCACAACGGGTAATTTTCTTTCCCGCATCATGCCTGATAATATGTTCAAAGACCTTATTATTGATGGTATTCTCGGAGGTGTTGGCGGTGTCATCGTATTTCTTCCTAACATCCTTATTCTGTTCTTCTTCATCACACTTATGGAAGCAAGCGGTTATATGGCGCGTATCGCTTTTATTGTGGATAAACTGATGCATAAAGTAGGACTGCACGGTAAGTCGTTTATCCCTATGCTGATGGGTTTCGGCTGTAACGTGCCTGCCATTATGGCCACCCGCACTATAGAAAACAAAACCGACAGGTTAGTCACAATGCTGATTCTCCCGTTTATGTCGTGCAGCGCACGTTACCCTGTATACATACTCATTATTTCAGCTTTTTTTACCGATTATCGGGGTTCTCTCTTGTTTGCCATATACATGTTCGGAATTATCCTGGCTGGTATTGTTGCCTGGATCTTGA
>DGOT01000017.1:0-1707 GCA_002389465.1 Bacteroidales bacterium UBA4459
TCGTTATATCCTTCGGGTTTTACCAGATGAACAGACCCGATGAGGTAATCCGTTTTGCACCGCTCACGCCAATGATCAAAATCATCTGAAAGTTCGGGGATGTAATCCATTTCAAGCGCACGGTAAATCGCCAGTTGGTCTTTGTGTTTTTCTTTTAATTCATTGAGGGTTTGAATATATTCATCAATCTGCTCTTCCTTTAGTGAAAACGATGTTGCAAACGGCAGGGGCGAGTGCTCGGAAAATCCTATGGCCGTGAAGCCCAATTCCAGCGCTTTTTCTACATATTTTACCGGTTCACTTTTCCCATCGGAGAACAGGCTGTGCTGATGTAGGTTGTAATTAATCACGATGGCAAAGCTAAGGAAAATGCTTAAAAACATTTTGTGCTCATCCGTATTTAAAATCCGGATGTTACGTGGTTTGGAATTTCAAATCCCGAACACCGGAAATTAAAATTTTAAGCTGATTTGTTTCTCCGCTCATACACCAGAAAATCATAATCAAAAGGATTTTGGTCATCTTTTTTATAGCTGATGCAGGAAACTTCTTTCCATACATCGCTGTCTAATTCCGGATAAAACGTATCACCTTCCACCTCGGTATGAATATGGGTGAGGTAAATCCTGTCGGTGACGGGCATCGCCAGTTTGTAGATGTCTTCACCGCCTGCAATAAACAGTTCGGTTTCGCCGGCATCTTCGGTAATACTAATGGCGTCTTTTAGTGAGTGAACCACGATGCCGTCAGGTATTTTATAATCGGGGTTATGCGTAAGCACAATATTTACCCGGCCGGGCAGCGCTCTACCTTCTACCTTATAATTTCTTCTGCCCATCACGATGTGATGTCCCCATGTTTTTTCTTTAAAATATTTCATGTCCGTTGGCATATGCCAGGGCAGGCCCCTGTTTACCCCGATAACATGATTGAACGAAACAGCAACTATTTGTGAGATAATCATTATTGCTGCACCAGGTTGGGGATACTTTTATCGGCCGGAACCATTTTAAAAACTTTATCGCCCCTGCGTACCAGTTCTTTTACAGGAACAGAACACACATCACCCTTAACTGCTTTTTTAACGGGATCGTAGTCAAGCCGAATTTCACGTACTTTGTCTTCATAAACACCTGTTGTGGGTCCGATAATTTTGATCTCTTCTTCCACTGCCAGGTTGTGGGTTTCGATCTTAAGTTCTGCTACACCGATCTTGCTGAAATAGTTGGTTACCTTACCGATGTACATTTTTCGTTGGGTAGCCTGGTTGCCATATTCTTCTGTCCATTCGCCCAGTTTACGCCCCATATAATAGCCATCCCAGAACCCACGGTTATAAACTGCAGCCAGCCGTTCATTCCATTTATCAATGCGTTCCTGTGTATATTTCCCGTCGAACCACGTATTCACTGCTTCGCTATAAACAGCCGCTACGGTTTTCACATATTCGGGCGAACGGCCCCGACCTTCCAGTTTTAACACACGAACTCCGGCATCAAGAATTTTATCCAGAAATGAAACCGTGTTCAGGTCTTTGGGCGACATAATATATTCACCGTCAATTTCGAGCTCCAGGTCCGAATCTTTGTCTTTAACAATATATTTCCTGCGGCATGGTTGCAGGCAGGCACCCCGGTTAGCCGAAGAATTCAGGTTGTCAAGACTCAGGTAACATTTGCCCGAAACAGCCATACACAAGGCCCCGTG
>DGOT01000017.1:1811-3708 GCA_002389465.1 Bacteroidales bacterium UBA4459
GTAATATTGGTCTGTGTAGACATGTGCACTTCCACGCCTTTGGACCGGGCATAGGTAATCACCGACCAGTCGGAAGCAATAATAGCACTGATACTGTTCGTTTTGGCGGCATCTACGATCTTTTTCATCTCTTCCAGTTCATGGTCGTAGATAATTGTGTTGAGCGTGATATAAGTACGGATATTATGCTCCCGGCAAATGCGGCTGATCTCTTTCAGGTCGTCCAGCGTAAAGTTTTGCGATGAGTTGGATCGCATATTCAGCTTACCTATACCAAAGTAAACTGAATCGGCACCACCTTGTATGGCTGCCATCAGCGAAGCGTACGAACCCACCGGTGCCATAATTTCTATGTCTCTTGCGGTCATTTCTTTTTAAATAGGCTGCAAAAATAGCAAGATATTGGGTACATCGTGTGATAATAAATTGAGAACAAACCGGGCCATATCTTTATAATCAATATTTTTGCTTTATAAAACCAAAAACACCTATGAAAAAACACTCATTTTACATCGTTATAAGTATTATCGCTTTATTTCTAATCTCTTCGTGTACCGATAACCATGCGCACCACAAAGCTAAATATGTGTTCCTGTTTATCGGTGATGGTATGGGGCAGGCGCAGGTAAATCTTGCTGAAGCCTATCAGGCGGCTGTGGATCATAAAAAAGGGTTCGAGCATTTTGGTTTCACCGAGTTTCCGGCGGCAGGATTTGCCAGCACCTATGCCAATAACCGTTTTATTACCGGTTCGGCGGCCTCAGGAACGGCACTGGCAACAGGGCATAAAACAAACATTAACCGGATATCTATGGATCCCGAAGGAAAACAACCTTTTAAAACAATAGCTGAAAAATTTAAAGAATCCGGGATGAAAATCGGGATACTTACCAGCGTGTCCATCGATCATGCTACACCAGCTGTGTTCTATGCCCACCAATCTTTACGCAGTATGTATTTTGAGATTGGAAACGATTTGGTCAACAGCTCGTTCGACTTCTTCGGTGGGGGAGGTTTCAAATCTCCTGAGGGAGAGATTAACGGACAGCCGGTCAATCTGATTGAAAAAGCCAAAGAAAACGGTTTCAGGTATGTGAACAATATGGATGATTTCTTGGCCCTGAATAAGGAGACAGGAAGGGTGATTGCCGTGCCCAACCCGGTAACCGAAAGCGGTGCTATGAATTATGTGATCGATATGGAACAAAACGAAGTCCGGCTTGGCGACCTGACAGCCAAAGCCATCGAAATGCTCGACAATGAAAACGGCTTTTTTATGATGGTAGAAGGGGGGAAAATTGACTGGGCCTGCCATTCTGATGATGCAGCTACTTCGATCCATGAAACCATAGATTTTGCCGGAGCTATTGATAAAGCCGTTGCTTTTTATGAGGAACATCCCGACGAAACGCTGATTGTGGTGACAGCTGATCACGAGACCGGCGGGCTGAGTCTTGGCAATGGCCCCACAAAATATAAAACCTATTTCAGATTATTGCAATACCAGAAAATTTCCGAAGAAAAATTTACAGAGCTGGTTGGCGAATTCCGGCAAAATCTTTCGGGTGATGTCAACGCAGACTTTGACAGAATGATGAATGTTATCAAAGAGAAGTTCGGCCTGGGAGATCCGGATAAAATACCGTTGAAAGACGAAGACACTCAAAAGTTGAAAGAAGCTTTCGTTACCAGTATGTATCCATCGGAAGGCGAAGGAGCCGATATGACATATACTAAATACGAGCCGTTGGCTTCCACAGTAATTAAAATGATGAGCGATAAAGCCGGTGTTGGCTGGACAACTCATGCACATACAGGAGTGAACGTACCTGTGTATGCCATAGGTGTGGGGGCTGAGCATTTTTCAAGCTATATCGACAATACAGATATTCCGAAG
>DGOT01000231.1:0-2194 GCA_002389465.1 Bacteroidales bacterium UBA4459
TCAAGATTACAATTATCACTGTTCCCTAAGTCATTAATTGACGACGCGACTCCCCAAAAGGTATTAAAAGAAAATCAATGCCTCTTTAGTCCTTGGCTCTTGGCTTCAAGACAAGAAGCGAAAACATCTTTCTTCTTTGAAAGCCTGACTGCATCGGCGAGATAAAAACCTGCTTTGTGGTTTCATTGTGACAAAGGGTTGCCTGCCCCATCATGGACTTGTTTGCTCCGAAATTAAGCATTATCAAAGCGCATTATTCAAAAAAAACCGGAAATCAAATTCTTATCGTAAAGGTTGGTTCTGGCATGTCGCTTGCAGAAATACTCCTCAGGGTTAGTCGTTAATGAAAACGGTTAATTTTTACTAACATTAAGCAGGGGTAAGAAGATGAAAAAAGAACAAGTCGTAGAGGCAGTTGTTTTAGCAAAAAAAGACAAAGGCCTGTCATGGGAGTCGATAGCCAGTGAATTGGGTATGGGAACTGTCTGGGTAACGTCGGCCTGCCTGGGAATGAACAGCATGCCTGAAGAACCTGCCGAAAAGCTATGTCAGCTGCTCGATTTACCTGCGAGCGCCAAGGTAGCACTCATGGAGTACCCGGTTAAAACCTGGGACAAAAATATTCCCCAGGATCCTCTCATCTATCGTTTATATGAAGTTGTTGGTGTGTATGGCGATACATTGAAAGAAGTCATTCAGGAAAAATTCGGTGATGGTATTATGAGTGCAATTGACTTCAGTATGGATATTGAAAAACAGGAAGACCCAAAAGGTGATCGAGTGGTTTTAACCATGAATGGAAAATTTTTGCCCTATAAAACCTGGTAGAACAACCACTGTTAATGTTGTAGAGAATACCTGAGAGAAAGCGCCTTACTCAGGTGCCTTACTCAGGTGACTTCTCTGACGCTAATGCTTTGAACTCAAGTTTTAGAGTCCAATTGGATTGGCATACCCAACATTATGTACTTTCCGAAAAGTATAAACTCCGAAATTTGAGTTATGAATTCAACGCATACTTTGATAAATAACGATACATATCAAAATAAAAGAAACGCCCTGCCAGAAAAGCACGGGGTTCCGTTCTATTAGCGGTGGCCTGGTTTTACTGAGAAATCGAGAATTTGGTTGTTTTAACTCATGGATGAATTCCGAAACTTCGGCGTAACGTTTCGTTGGGTTAATATCCACAGCTTTTTTTATTGCATCGTCAATCCATCCGGGAATGTTGTTTTCATTCTTTAACTTTTCATTGCTTAATAATGGACTGTACACCAGTCGTTGCTGGGATCTTGCATTGTTGGTTTTAGCGATGTTTGTGCCGTATGGAAGTCGACCAGACAGCATCTGATAAGTAATAATGCCTAAGGAAAAAAGGTCTGATTGAGTGGTTCCTGTTTCCCCCAGGAAATACTCTGGTGCCGTATACTGTGCCGTACCAACAATGCCCTCATTTGTTTTTTTTATTTCAGTGATGCCTGCAACTTTGGTTGAACCGAAATCAATAATTTTAGCCGTGCCTGTCAAATCTATCATCACGTTGTTAGGGCGTAAATCCTGGTGCACCATTTCCTGACGATGAAAAGCTTGCAGGCCTTTCGCAATTTGTTCGACTATCGAGCGCACCGTATCAATATCCGGCGAAGGATTGTCAATCATCCATTGGGCAAGGGTTTTTCCCTCAATGTACTCTGTCGCCGTGTACAGATAATTCCGTTTACGGTTTGACTCTACCGCTTTTAGAATGTGCGCATTGTTTAAACGCTTGGCGATCCATTCCTCCATAAGAAAATTTTCCAGATACTCCTCATTGTTGCGCATTTCGGCTGAGGGCGTTTTAATAACGACCTTCTCCCCTGACTGGCCATCTTGTGCCAGATAAACGTGGCTGCGGCTGCTAATGTACAGTTCGCGAAGAACATGAAAACCATCAAAGTCTTTTCTGGGTTGTAATGTGGGGGCGGGTGGCAATGAATTAATCTGCTCTTGAACTTCAATCAGGTTTAGCTCAGACAAACTGTTAATTTTTACAATCTGTAGCGTCAGGTTGTCGTCACTACCGGCCTTATACGCTTGTTCAATCAGGTCCTTTGCAAGCTGGTCGAGCTGGTTTTCAGCCTTGTAAATTGCCTCGGCAATAATCTTCTCAGAAAGATATTCGTAAACGCCGTCAGTCGCTAAAACAAATGTATCG
>DGOT01000231.1:2268-2794 GCA_002389465.1 Bacteroidales bacterium UBA4459
CTCAGGCGATACTTTGCGGCGGTGATCTGTTGTTAATTGCTCGAGCTGTCCATCTGCCAAACGATAAATACGAGAATCGCCACTATGAAACAGGTGAGCAGTATTGGATTTAAAAACAATCGCGCTAAAGGTGCAGATATAACCTTTATCTTTGTTGTGTCGGTAGGGGCTGTTCCGTGTTTGTGCGTATAACCAGGAATTGGTTGCTTTCAAAACCCGTTGCGCAGACGTTTTTACCGACCAGGAGTCTGAGGTGCAGTAGTAATCTTGCAAAAAAGATTTAACAGCCGTTTCGCTTGCAATCTGGCTAACATCGCTGCTGCTGATACCGTCTGCAATCGCAACGGCAATACCTTTCGAGCTAAGCACAGGCTCTTCAGGAATAAAAACGCCATGGAAGTCCTGATTAACATCCTTTTTACCAGGACTGGAATATTGGCCAGTGGAAATAGTTAATTGTTTATTCATAAAGTGAAAATCCCCGCCTTAAGGACGGGGATTTATCAGTTTTGCGCTTTCTTACGCC
>DGOT01000029.1:0-6727 GCA_002389465.1 Bacteroidales bacterium UBA4459
ATGCTGGGAGCTATATTGGCAGTGGCCGATATGATGGACGAACGACCTGACGGGAAACAGAATAATTAATAACAAAAAACTTAGTTTAAAGATGAGAAATACACCAATTAGTTCAGAGATAGTTTCCGGAAAAATAAAGGAAGGTGGATTTGATTCCGTTGGAAGAGCCTCTATCAGAGAGATAAAGAAATTAGTAGATGAGATAGAGAAAGCAACAGGAGAGAAATACATACGCATGGAAATGGGTGTTCCGGGGCTGCCTCCTAATAAGATTGGCGTAAAAGCTGAGATAGAAGCTTTGAAAGCCGGTGTGGCTGCCATTTATCCGGATATTTTCGGTATTGCTCCTTTGAAACACGAGATCAAACGGTTCGTAAAACTATTCCTCGATATCGATGTGGATGAACAGGGATGCATCCCCACCGTAGGTTCCATGCAGGGTGGATTTGCTTCCTTTATGACCGTAAACAGGATGTATAAAGAAAGGGAGGGTACCTTGTTCATTGATCCCGGCTTTCCGGTACATAAACAACAATGCAGGGTTTTGGGCCACAATTATATGTCGTTTGATATTTATAATTACAGAGGAGACAAACTCAAAGATAAACTGGAATCGTACCTTAAGACAGGAAAGGTTTCTTCTATTTTGTATTCCAATCCGAACAACCCGTCGTGGATATGTTTCACCGAACAGGAATTGCAAATCATCGGCGAACTAGCCACAAAATACAATGTAATCGTTATTGAAGATCTTGCCTATTTCGGAATGGATTTCAGAACCGATTATTCAATAGCGGGAGAGCCGCCTTACCAGCCCACAGTAGCTAACTATACGGATAACTGGATCTTGTTGATATCCAGCTCAAAGGTGTTCAGCTACGCCGGGCAAAGGATAGGGGTGATGGTCATCTCCAATAAAGTGTTCACAACTAAAGCCCCTGACCTGAAACGTTACTATTTATCTGACGATTTAGGCTATGCCATGGTATATGGTAGTATGTATGTGTTAAGCTCAGGTGTGACACATTCGGCTCAGTATGCATTGGCGGCCATGCTCAAAGCTGTGAATGACGGGGAAATGAACCTGACAGAATCTGTTAAAGAATATGGCGAAAAAGCCAAAGTAATGAAGAAGCTGTTTACGGACAATGGCTTTAAAATAGTGTATGATACCGATGTGGACAGGCCTATTGCCGATGGATTCTATTTCACGTTTTCTTATCCCGGATTTGAGGCCGAGGAGTTATTGAACGAGTTGATTTATTACGGTATCAGCGCAATTTCGTTACTGATAACCGGTAGTGAACGGAAAGAAGGAATACGTGCATGTACCTCATTGGTGCAGAGAGAGCAATTTCCGGATCTTGAATACCGACTAAAGAAATTTCATGAAGATCATCCGGTAAATTAGCCTAAACCCGAAGTAAAACCCTGACCGATGACTTTCGCTGAACGTACATTAAAATTTTATCGATCACTGCATATCGATGCTGAATTACCTGATGGGATTGAAGTGTTGAACCCATATAAGAAAGAAGAGGTGATGGAAGCATGTGCTTTGTTCTATAAAAAATATTACAACGATGAAAAGGGGCGGAGGATCATTTTTGGAATTAACCCCGGTAGGTTTGGCGCCGGGATAACAGGTATTCCGTTTACTGACCCTGTCCGACTGGAGAAGAACTGTGGTATCCCGAATGATTTCCATAAACGATCTGAGCTGTCTTCCGAATTTATTTATATGCTTATTGACCAAATGGGAGGACCGGAACATTTCTACAAACATTACTTTCTGGGTGCTGTTAGTCCGTTGGGTTTTACGAAAAATGGGAAAAATTTTAATTATTATGACTCATTGGAAATGATACGCGCCCTGAAACCGTTTATCATTCACAACCTGGCAGAACAAATTGGATTGGGCATCAACTCAAGAAAGTGCTATTGTTTAGGACAGGGGAAGAACTATGAATATCTTCAGCAAATCAACAGTGAGTTGGCTCTTTTCGATGAAATAATACCTATCCCGCACCCAAGATGGGTCATGCAGTATAATAGAAAAGACCTGGAACAGATTCTTCGCGACACAAGTAGGATTCTTAGTCTGTAAATACACGCTGGAATGCCTTCTTATATAGCAGTTAATCAGCAGTACTGTCTGTTTCGGAGAGATGTATTAATATTATGTATAAATAGTGAAGGGTTAATAAAAATTGGCATCTTGAGCCGGACCTTATTACTTAAAATTGTAAATTCGCATCGATTAAATTTGTTCTATAAAAATTAGAAAAGTATGGCTAAAGTTAGAGGAGCCGTTGTAGTGAATATTGAAGGGTGTAAAGGCTGCGGGGTTTGTGTTCCTGCATGTCCGACTGACGTCCTTAAATTGAATAGTCAAGTAAACGGTAAAGGTTACCATTATGCTTATATGGAGAATCCTGAAGCATGTACGGGCTGTACCAATTGTGCGGTAGTTTGCCCTGACGGTGTTATAACCGTATATCGAATTAAAGTAACAGAGTAATTATCAGTAATATTAAAAACATGGGTGAATTAAGATTAATGAAGGGTAATGAAGCTTTGGCTGAAGCTGCAATCCGTGCCGGTGCTGATGCTTACTTTGGTTACCCGATAACACCTCAGTCAGAGGTAGTAGAGTATTTAATGGCCGAAAGGCCTGAAGACAGAACGGGCATGGTAGTGTTGCAGGCTGAAAGTGAGATAGCTTCCATAAACATGTTGTATGGTGCCGGAGGTACCGGGAAAAAAGTAATGACATCTTCTTCCAGTCCGGGTATCAGCCTGATGCAGGAAGGAATCTCCTATATGGCAGGAGCTGAAATTCCTTGCGTAGTGGTGAACGTTGTAAGAGGCGGTCCCGGTTTAGGAGATATCCAGCCGGCACAGTCCGATTATTTCCAATCGGTAAAAGGTGGCGGTCATGGTGATTACAGACTGATTGTACTGGCTCCTTCGTCGGTACAGGAAATGTCTGATTTTGTTCCGCTGAGTTTTGAACTCGCTTTTAAATACCGCAATCCGGTATTAATCGTTTCGGATGGACTCATAGGACAGATGATGGAGAAAGTAGAACTGTTTGACCAGAAAGAGCGTTTGACGGATGCCGAAGTTATTGAACGTTATCCCTGGGCAACAAACGGCAAACCGGTTGGCAAAGAACGCCGTGTTCTAACCTCGCTTGACCTTGATCCGCACAAGCTTGAACAGCATAATTTACATTTACAGGAAAAATATCGTCAGGCTACAGAGGAAGAAGTACGGTTTGAAACTCTTAATTGCGATGATGCCGAGTACATCATTGTTGCTTACGGTTCAAGTGCACGTATCTCACAGAAAACTGTGCAGCTGGCACGTGAAGAAGGAATCAAAGTGGGAATTATGAGACCGATAACCTTATGGCCTTTTCCGAAAAAGGAAGTGGAAAGGTTTGTGAAAGAAGGGGTGAAGGGTTTCTTATCGGTAGAAATGAGCGCCGGACAAATGGTGGAAGATATCCAGCTTGTCGTGAATGGCAGGACTAAAGTGGAACATTTTGGGAGATACGGTGGTGTGATTCATTCACCGGAAGAGGTGTTGGAGGCTTTAAAACAAAAATTAATAGGAGNNATAATCATGTCAGAAATTACATTGCAAGATATAATTAAGCCTGAAAATATAGTCTATCAGAAGACCAAACTGATGACCGACAAAACCCTGAGTTATTGCCCGGGTTGCGGACATGGAACCGCACACAGGCTGATCATGGAAGTTATAGAAGAACTTGGTAAGGAACATGAAACCATTGGTGTAGCTCCGGTAGGATGCTCTGTGCTTGCCTATGAGTTTATGAACGTAGATATGCAGGAAGCTGCTCACGGTAGAGCTCCTGCAGTGGCTACGGCTATCAAGAGGGTATGGCCCAACCGGGTGGTATTCACTTATCAGGGCGACGGCGACCTGGCAGCTATTGGAGGCAACGAAACAATACACGCCTGCAACAGAGGAGAGAATATTGTCATTGTTTTTATAAACAATGGGATTTACGGTATGACAGGTGGCCAGATGGCGCCGACAACCCTGCCCGGCATGCGGACTTCTACTTCACCCTACGGACGAGACGTAAGCACAATGGGAAATCCTTTGAAAATCACAGAACTCGTAGCCCAGCTTCCGGGAACTTATTATGTGACCCGGCAGGCGGTGCATACACCATCAGCTGTACGTAAAGCAAAAAGGGCAATAAAAAAGGCTTTTGAGAATCAGATATCCAAAAAACCGGGGCTTTCATTTGTTGAGATTGTTTCTAACTGTAACTCAGGATGGAAAATGACACCGGTTGATTCCAATATATGGATGGAAGAAAATATGTTCCCTTACTATAATTTAGGTGACATTAAAGTTGACGGACAATTAATTGAGAAAAAATAGATTAATCAGAATTTCAAAGATATGACTGAAGAAATCATTATTGCAGGATTTGGCGGCCAGGGCGTATTGTCAATGGGTAAAATATTGGCCTACTCGGGTATTATGGAAGATCAGGAGGTAAGCTGGATGCCATCGTACGGACCTGAAATGAGAGGTGGCACAGCTAATGTGACGGTTATTGTGAGTGATGAAAGGATAAGTTCGCCCACATTAACCAAATTTGACACAGCCATCATTCTGAACCAGCAATCGATGGATAAATTTGAAGAGTCGGTGAAACCGGGAGGTGTATTACTTTACGATCCTAACGGCATTACCCATCACCCTACGCGGAAAGATATAGAAATCTTTAAAGTTGAAGGAGCCCGGCTGGCTGCCGGTATGGGAAATACTAAAATATTTAATATGGTGGTACTAGGCGCCTATTTGAAGATAAAACCCATTGTTAAATTAGACAATGTAGTGAAAGGCCTGAAAAAGTCTTTACCGGAAAGATACCATAACCTGATACCTTTAAATATTGAAGCCATAGAAACAGGTATGGAACACATAGATAAAATAAATTAAGTCTCTGCTTGCTCTATATAAATAAAAAGGCTGATCAGAAGATCAGCCTTTTTTAGATCTATTTGAAAAGTTTTTCTTTTTTCAGCGCCAGTTATCTAATAACCAGTTTTGTGGATTTCACCTTGGTGCCATCACTGATTTTCACAAGATATAGCCCATTATGAAGCTCTTTCAGGTTAAGCGGTACATTTTGAATCCCCGTTGAAAGAATATTGTTGTCCTGTCGGATGAGTTCTTTGCCACTCATGTCCATAACTGAAATAGAAACCTGATCTCCATATTTTGCTTTGAAAGTTATGGACATCTGATCATGGGCCGGGTTCGGATATATCATAAAGAATGCTAAGCGTTCATTTGTTTCGTTGATTTGTTGCGGGGCGGTGATGTAATATCCAAGCGTGTCATATCCCCCTTGGCAATCTGAAATGGTAATGGCAAAAACCGGAATTTTTACATCCGGTGCATACCAGCTATAGTCAAAGTAGTGGACGGTTGTTACATAAATGAATAAGTCGTCCATCCACACTGAATCGGTATGCGTTCTTTGCGTTTTTACACGCAATACACTGTTAAAGACACCTTCAGGGGTTGTTATGCTTCCCCATCCGTCCGCAACAGTGTTGATTGTTCCTCTTTCACGTGTCAGTAACCCGGAGGTCGTAAATTCTCCGTAATATGTGTCCTCAAATGTGTTGTTAAATGAATAAGGATAGACCATCAGAGTGGCTGGATCTGAATAGTGAATAATTATCGGGGACTGTTCATCTTCAAAGCCCGTACCGTTGTTGAGTAATTCAGTTGGAGAATAGTGTCCGTACGAGTATGAATGCTCACTTTGGTCATAAGTGTATGCTATGTTAGACTCCGGAAAATCACTTACGAAAGGTGTTCCGGCAGGATCAATAGCTTGATATAGGCCGCTTTCATAATAGCCAACATATGAAAAATCCCATACTTGATTGGCACCTGCCAGTCCCGGATCAACTTGTTCGTCAAAGTAAAGTTGCTGGTAAACATCACCGATTTGCGGGCAATTACCGCTGTAAGTAATAACAGGTTGGCTTAATAGCGTGCCCGTACATAACAAAGCAATAAAAAGAAAGTAAATTTTTTTCATAGCGAATCGTTTAAAGGTTAAAATTAGGTTTTAGATGTAACAAATTTACTTCAAAATGAACCGGATATCAAGTAATTTACCATATAATTTTCATAGATGAAAATATGCTACAACAAAAAAAGCTGCTTCTTTTAATGCGAAGCAGCTTTGGAAGGGATATTACTTTTCCTTTGACCTATTCAAATAAGCTTTCAGCGTAGCTATCTGCCCAATTTGTTACTTGCTCTGTTTCTTCAGTGCTAAGTTTAGCCTTCGAATGCATAATCGTGTAAATAGGCATCGGCATGTTTTCATCTGATACCTCGTCAATAATTTTGTCGAGTTCTTTTGCTTTGTCTATTTTGCTCAGACTTTCCCACTCTGAAAAGTTCAACTCTTCTATCCCTTCTCTAACGTCTTTAGCTACCAGCCACGAAACAGGCGCAATATAACTGTACCAGGGATAGTTCGTTTCGTTCGAATGACAATCGTAGCAGCTGGTTTTCAGTATAGTTGTAACGGGTTCCGGGATTTGATTGTTGTAGATGAGATCGTTCTCATTCTCAGGAATTGTGTCAGGTCTGACCGCTGGTACAAATTGTATCAGCACAAACAAAAAAATGACAACCAACCAAAATA
>DGOT01000029.1:6758-7251 GCA_002389465.1 Bacteroidales bacterium UBA4459
GTGTCTTCTTTTGAGAGTTGCCTTTCGGGATATTTTTTCAGGAATTTCTCCGGAGGCATGTCCCCTTCAGTAACAACATCAGCAATGTCGGCCAGTTTACCAACTTGTTTGTATGTCTTGAGATCGCTCATTTTGTCAAACTGCAACTTCTTTTTGCCCTTTTCGTTTTTTGATTCACTATTATGGCAGCCGTAACACGAATTGTCAATAATTTGTTGCACATCATCCGGAACATGATACTGAGGTTTCTCAGTTTTAACTTCTTCCTGGGGATCGCTGTTCTTGGCTAAACTGAAATTAACAAACAGGAAACCAACAGCAATGCTCAACGTAAATATTAAAAATCTTCTCATTTAAATAATTTTTTAGAAAGTTAATTTATAATTGACCAAAAATAGGGAAAGGGCAGCTTGTACATCCTCGCCAGCCGGGCGGCATCATCCTGTTTCTCAACTCGGTGGAATAATTCCCTAATTTCGGGCATATTTTTACG
>DGOT01000195.1:0-1013 GCA_002389465.1 Bacteroidales bacterium UBA4459
ACCGTAATGTCGGATTTTCACAAATCCTTGAGGCAGTACGTGCTCCACAAATCGTCTGAGGAATTCCACCCCGTCAAGAGGCATGGTACCAGTCTTAGAATGACGATAATCGACCCATGAAAAAACAACTTTCTCATCTGTCACCTCCTTTATCCTGCTATTTGCAATGGCAATGCGGTGGGCATACCTTCCGATATATTCAACGGCCTTTTCGCTTCCTGCAACGGGTCTTTTGGCAAATACCACCCATTTACGTTGGTAGAGCGGATGCAGATGTTTTTGCTCCAGATCAATGGATGGGGTGAGCATGATATCATCCTTTTGATCAAGATGATATAATCCATCGGTAAATTTACCACGAAAGGTTTTACTTATAGCTTTAACCGGGAAAAGAAACTTTCCTTTGCTCCGGGCTTGTTTCCATTTTCCCTGCCGGGATAGTCCACCCATGGGTACAAGGCAATGAACATGAGGATGAAGCATCAGGTTCTGTCCCCAGGTGTGCAATACGGCAACCATACCGGTACGAGCCCCCAGGTATTTACTATCGGCAGCAAAAGTCTCCATGGTCTCCCATGCGGTTTGGAACAGTAAGGTATACATCTGATGAGGATATTCCCGGCACAAATCGTTCAGATCATGCGGTAAGGTAAATACGATATGGGCATATCCTCCAGGCATAGCTTCAGCTTTGCGCGCCTGGACCCACTGTATTCTTTTAAGTCCGTTGCATTTGGGACAGTGCCGGTTGCGGCATGCGTTGTAGCTGATGTGTTCATGTCCGCACTCGTGGCAATGCCACAGATGCCCTCCCATGGCTGAAGTATGACATTGCTGCAAAAGCGTGAGCACTCCCTTTCGTTGTGATGATAAGGGATATTTTTGCTCAAATGCTTCGCGGAACCTGTTGATCACATCAGCCAGCTCCCACTGACTACTCATCAGCGAAACAGAATATCCAACGGACTGCAGGGAGCAGTGCCCCTACGCCGGTTCAGATGAAGGTAAACCAT
>DGOT01000195.1:1085-3999 GCA_002389465.1 Bacteroidales bacterium UBA4459
TGAGAAGCAAATGAGTGCCTGAGGTTGTGCAGAGACAGATCCTTTTTGATCCCTGTCCGTTTAACGGCCTGGCGAAATGCCCAGTTTATCGCTCCCTCACTGATCGGCTCTGACTTTTTCCTTCCATTAAAAAGATATTGTTCAGGATGGTAGGACCGGTAGTATTGCTCCAGTACTCCCAATAAGTACCTTGATAAAATAGCTTTGCGATCTTTATTGCCCTTGCCTTTACGAATGTTCAACTGCATNNTTCTTACGGTCAATATCAACAAGACGTAGTCCGATAATCTCACCGCGACGCAGACCAGCTGAATATGCCAGCATCAACAGGGCCTTGTGCTTGATGTTTTTGGTCAGTACGAACAAGCGTTTGACTTCCTTGCCTGATAGGATCTCCGGCAGATATTTCTCCTGCTTTGGATAAGGTACATCATCGATAATGGATGAGCGTTTTAATATGTGCTGAAAGAAATATCTGATACCGCTTACCGCGATACGCATGGTACTGCAGCTCAAACCTCGATCCTCTTTCAGATAGACAAGGAAAGCGTAAATCTCATCGGTGGTAAGATCTTGTGGAACAGCATCGAAATACTCTGCCAGCTTCAGAGGATAGTGCATGTAACTTCGGATAGTTCTCGGAGAAAGGTTCTCGATTACCATCCGGTGGCGCATCTTCTCAAAATCAGGAGCTAATGATTGCTCCCATGACGATTGTTTTTTTTAATTTTAACCATATTGTACAATTTTATGTTAGCACTACAAAATTGCACAAAAATCTACCCCGGGAGTAATCCCGGGGTTTAGTTCAACACGCGTTATAAAACATTGAGGTTTAAGCGGTTAATCGAAGTCTATCAGTCGAATCAACCTTTCGTTTCGGTTGATAGTGAAGTGGCTTCGAACTCCCCAACTGTTTCATAGCGCCATCCGTTGTAGCCAATTGAAGAAGTAGCTAATGAAAATCATTTTAACAGCAATAGGAACCCAAGGAGATATTGAACCTTTTTTAGCAGTTGGAAAAATTCTGAAAGAAAAAGGACATCAAGTCATTTGTGCATTTTCAGAACAATTTAGAGAATTGACAGAAAGTAATGAGCTTGAATTCGCTTCTCTGGGGAGCAAATTATTTGATTTACACAATAGTGATGCAGGTAAAATAGCTATGGGAGGAGGAAAGGGATTAAAAAAAACCTCCGCTTTCATCAAACTTGCCATGAAACAAACAGGCCCAAATAAAGAAAAAGAAACTAAGCTTTACGAACTTATTAAACAAGAAAGACCGGATAGAGTACTTTATAATTCAAAAACAATTTGTCCAATAATTTGGGAGTATAAAAATAGTGGAAAAACAACTTTTTTAAGTCCTTTCCCATATTTGCACTATGTAAAAGGACATTCATTACTTGTTTTTGGTAAAAATTACGGAGATTTTTTTAACAAACTTACATTCAAACTATATGATTTTGGGGCAGCTACTGCAGCCTTAACTACAAAAAAGTGGCTACATATACAGGATAAAATCAAACGAACAGAATTAAAGAAAATGGTTCGCAACAGAAAATTTATTTATACCATTTCGCCAAGGTTGTTCCCACGACCTGATTATTGGGAAAGTAACATTAAAGTTTTAGGTCATCATGCAGTAATGAAAGAAACAGATTGGAAACCCAAAAAGGAACTGACTGAATTCATAGATAAAAATGAGAAAATATTATTTATCACTTTTGGCTCAATGACTAATCCTGAGCCTGAACGAAAAACGAAAATAATTCTTGAAATTCTTGAAAGAAATAAAATAGCGACTATCATAAATACAGCATCAGGAGGCTTAGTTAAACCCTGTAATTTCAATTCTGAATTGATTTATTTTGTATCACAAATTCCTTATGATTGGGTTTTCCCAAGAATGTATGCCGTTATTCATCATGGTGGATCCGGAACAACACATTTAGCCCTAAAATATGGCTGTGCAACATTAATAATTCCACATTTTATTGACCAATTTATTTGGGATGAAATTATTTCGGAGTTGGGTCTTGGACCAAAAGGTATCAAAATAAGTAGAATAACCAATAAAAACCTCGAACCGAAAGTTCTAGAACTACTTAACAATAAAAGTTTCAAAGAGAGAAGTGAAAGAATTGGAAATCAATTGGGTAAAGAAGATTACAAAGAAGAATTGTATAAAGCAATAATCGGATAACTGGCTACAATGTATATAAAAAATTGCCGAAATAGTTGTAATATCAAGCTTTGTAGTCCGTTTCAAGTTTGTTCTAAATTGTAAGATTCTAGCTTAGAATTCGGCAACTTTTCATAGTGTGCTGAGAAGCAGTGATCGGCAAATAATAATCACTGCATGCTGTAATTGAGATGGTAGAACCGACCCACCGAAGTCGTCTTGCAGGAGAGGGTTTCAAACCACCTAAAGGTGCTGTGGTAAAGAGCTATGGTGCTGAGCGTTTAGGAAACGGCTAATCATGAATTAGTCAGGTATAGATAAAGGAGATGAACTAACCGTAACCGCTGAAGAGGTGTCGAGAAGTTGGTACAACCTATCAAAAGCTGTAGAGTATGAAATGCAGTGATAAACACAGCGGCAACCTGTTTACTGGCTGTGTGGTAGGCGTCATTCAGGCGGCATGAACTTTATTTGGGCTCAATTACGGAACTCGGGAACCTGCATAATAATGCTAAGCTGAATAAAGCTACCGCCAAAGGATTCGCTGGCAGCAGAAGGGAAAAGCACAATAGGATCAACCTAGAGGCAGAATACCGACGTACTGTGCAGGGGCGGACTAATTCGTAGTAGTGATGAAGCTCCTGTAATGGGAGTGGAGCGAAGGGATTAGGTTATACAGTCACATAACATTTAACAACTCGAAAGAGGATGAATTTATGGAATGAGACA
>DGOT01000243.1:0-4649 GCA_002389465.1 Bacteroidales bacterium UBA4459
CAGGCTGGAAACGGGAGCGGGAGCAAACAGATCTCCATCCATATCAGTACGTTTTATCGTAAGCGACAACTAAAGTACTAAAAATGACGATGGTGCAAAGGATAGACTTATAATGAAAATGGAAAATAAAGTAAGTAGTTGTTTTTTCATGGTTTTATGTTTTGTGATTAAGTTATCCACTCAATTTTTTATGTATCGTACGGTCATACCATGGTTTACCAAGTGTGCTTCTGTAGCGTAGTTTCTAAAATCCTGGCTGGCATGATCTATAAAACAATGGCGGGCAGATGTTCCATCGTTTGAAGAAGACCACCACATTCCAGAGTGATTGTAACCGCTATATATCACATCACCTGTACTAGGCTCTACCATCCGGTATCCGGCGGGCATGGCTGCAAAGCCATAATCGTTGGTGCCTTTGTAGCTAATCCATTCCTCATTGGTTTTTAAGTGAACAGCTGCCCCATACCAGATAATTGCCCCAAATTCGAGATCTTTTCTTTCGTATCCTCCATTTTGATCGCTGATATATTGCATCATCTGTTCCCAGTCGACTTTAGTAGGTATATGCCACCTATCCGGGCAAACCCTTTTTGCTGCTTCCCAGGTATAGTATCTTCCCCAACCTTCAATAGGATCAGGAGCCTCCCAACAGCCAGACCCGGCATTAAAGTCAAGGTTTTCAGCCATCCAGCATTGATCGCCAATTTTTACAGTTTTGTATTGCCCGCCGAGTTCAAAAACGGAACAGGAATTTATTTCGGGACCTTTTTTTTTATTGCAGCTTACAATTGCGATGAATGAGATAATAATAATCAAAGTTGATTTCAAATGTGTTTTCATGGCTTTTTGATTTTAAGTCAGAAGTCCGGAGTCAGAAGTCGGAAGTTTTCGGGTGCCGCTGCCGACTTCGGTCTTCATCTATTTCTGAATAATTAATTTTTTCGTTATTGTTTTATCTTCAATTTGTAACTGAATAAAATAAAGTCCGTTATTCAGATGGCTCACGTCCAGTTCAATGATTTCTGTTCCTGCCTGAATTGATTTCTCAAGCAGCTTTCTGCCATGCAGGTCGAAAGTCCGATAGAAGCTTGGCTAATTCGAAACTCCTGCTTGCACCAGTGACCGGTGACAGAGGATAATTGACAAGGAAAGAATGATTAAAATCATAATCCTTGCTTTTATATTGGTTGATCTTTTTGAACATTTCTATTTACTGTCCTTGATACACCGAACGCTTTTTGCAGTTTCCTTGTAATTAGAACCTGTGTGTGTATCGTTATCTAGACTGTAAGAGAATAAATAGAAAGCTTTGTTGGAGCTTTTCTCTTCAGAAGTCCAAAATCTAAATTGATCATTCAAACCACCATAATGCGACGTTTCGCTTAAACCACCAGCAAGCAGCGCAGAAAAGCCACTGGTATTTGTACCGGCCCCATTGCCCGTTCCTTGTCCGATTGCTTTTAATGAATTTGAGCCACCTGCTGCACCAACCAGCAAGTCATATTCTGCTCTGGTCGGCACATGCCAACCGTTAGGACAAATACCTTGCGCACCAGGAGGAGTTGTACTGTATTGCATTACTTCATCCCATTGATATAAACCACCATAGGTTAAGCAATTTTCAGGATCATCATCATAGCAATATCGTTCGATTAGTCCGTTATTAGTCTGCGGAGTAGTTTTATTCAGTATGTTTCCCACATCAAGGTTCTCTTTTAACCAGCATTGATCACCTATTTTAATTGTATTGTATGTCCTGCCTTCATAATTTACCGTGGGTATTCCCGGGCAGTAGCGCTCAATTGTCAAACTGCCTAAATCCAGTGTGTCACTAGTTAAATTTGGCAGGCCGGTGAATGTTTTTCTGCCAATTATTGAGCTTGTTGCGACAAGACTATCAAGTTCTATTGATAATAAGGACTTAGTAATATGGTTTTGAGAAATTGAGGAATGTTTTAATGATCCTCCGTTAACTGGTGTGTTTTGACTGCCATGAAAAAGCATCATCTTCTTAATGACTGCGTATTTTTCATCTATCAATACTCGTGCAAAATAAAATCCTTTTGGTAAACATTTGAGTGTAAGATCTATATAGTTTACCCCTGCATTAAGATTTCTATCTGTTACATTTGTAACTGATTCTCCAAGAACATTGTACACTTCCACCCTGACAGTACTACTGACTGGTAAAGCAATACTAATCCTTGTGGTTGGATAAAAAGGATTCGGGAAGTTATTTGATACGTGATAACCCGGGGGTAATTGTATATCTTCTTCACCTGTTAGGCCATCAAAGACAAAACTTCCATCCTCCAGTGATGTTGTGCTAAAAAAGAACGGGTTTGAATAGAGTTGCAGATAGATATTAGGTAAGGCATTACCCTGGTGATCTGTCAGTTTTCCTATTACGACTTTCTGAGCTAAATTTTGTCCGGCAAATAATAAGAAAAATGCTAATAGCAAAATACTATACATATTTCTTCTTCTGATGTTCGTGATTGTTGTTTTCATTTTTTCCATTTTTAATTATTAATTGTTTTAATGTTTTATTGTTTAGGTGTTTATTATCGGTTGTCAGTTAATATCTTATATCTGTTAATCTGTTAATCGTTAATTATTTACTTCACTATCAGCTTGCTGACTCCAATCCTGTCCCCGCTCTGCAACTTCGCCAGGTACATCCCCGGCGCCAGTCCCCTCACATCCACTGTCACTTCTTCACTTCCTTTTTGGATTTGCTTTTGGAGGAGTTTTTTGCCGTTCAGGTCGTAAACTTCTACAGTAGCTTGGTTTACTCTGAACTTCAAACTCCGAACTCGAAACTCATTGATGGCAGGGTTCGGGTAAATGGCCATTGTTGCTTCTTCTATTTCAGCAATAGCGGTTGGAAATAAAGAGGCTATATAAAAGTGATAGGATGTAAAATAAGTTTCCTGAAGGTTCTCATAAACAATAGTAAGTGATTTGAGCGAAATATCAGGCATAAAAAAAGCTGCTGCTGCTTCGCTATCATCCAGTCCTCCTATAACCAGATTGTTATAAACCAGGTAATCTTCAGGAGTTTCAGAACCAAGGAGAGCCGCATGTGAAGCATCCCATTTGGGAATGTTGATTCCGAATTCAATAATATTGGCATCGAAAAGCTCGATAAGCCAATTGTCAATAGCCTCAACGGAAACTTCGTTATCATATTCATCAATGGCGGAGATCAGGCATTGTTCCACATCAACATCCACTAAACAAAACCCCCAACTATCGGAAGGTGTTGTTTCATCAAAATTAAGCGTCAGTTGCGATATGGAAACTATAGGATAACCTGCCATGCCATCACCATTGGGGTAGTTTTGGATTCTGATGTTTTCAGCATAATCCGCTTGTCCGAAAATATTTTCAAACTCGCTTCCGTCATCAAATACTTCATCGTCACGTATTTGTACGGCTCCATTTATTGCCCCTGTGGCTTCCCAAGTAAAATTGGGCAAAGCTGCATTTGTGAAAGAGCCGGTTCCCTGGTTGGTACCTGTAATTTCGAAATCAGCGTATTCCTGTGCGGTTAAAGTAAAAAGGCAAAAGGAAAAAGTTAAAAGTAAAAGTAAATTTTTCATGGTTTTTGTTTTTAATGGTTATTAGTCATTAGTCATTAGTCATTGGTCATTCTACGGACTTTCTTCGGTCGTTGGTCAATTGGGCTTCGCCCGTCATTTGTTGTCATTTTTATATTCGCTTGTCATTCCGAACGAGCGCAGCGAGGAGGAATCTCACGGGCAAAGGGTTCTTTCCGGGGAGATTCCTCGCGGCAAAGCTTCCCTCGGAATGACAGGGATTTCGAAATGACAACCGTATTTTTTTTATGTTGTTTTCTTCTCATTTCTGAATAATTAATTCTTTAGTTACACATGTGTACTTTTTTTGTTTTTTTCATGGTCATTTAGATTTAAGCATGACTGTTTAATATATTGATAATGAGATTTTTCATTTTTTTACTAACGGGAAGTAGCACCCCGTTTTCCAATTCTATGGAGTCGGATAAATTATCCGGTATTTGGGTCAGATAATTCACGTTGATGATGTGCTCATCATGAATCCTGATAAAATCAACATCTGTTAATTGTTTTTCAATGCTGTTGATGGGTTCATGTATTTCAGAACTTGTTCCGTTTGTAAAGTGAATGATGGTGCTACGGTCGACAGATTCGAAGCGAATAATCTCATTGTTTTTAAAAAACAAAATCTGGTTTTCTGATGTGATTTTCATAATAGTTGGTATAATGATGATCTAATTTACATCAGTATTTCAAGAAGACAGGGGGCAAATGATTATTCGCTTGGGATGGATTATTATTCGTTGCAGAAAGGAGCCTTCAGCGTCTGGCAGGCAGTTTCAGAAATGGTTTTTTTGGCTTGTGGCAGGATTGCAAATCCGGATGAGAGGAGAATGTTGGTTACATCTTTTCAAATAATTGGAAAAGCTCCTCTTTTTTACGGGTAGAAACCGGAACTGTCGAATTGTTATCCATCACCAGGTAACCACCATCAGTTTTATCGTACCTCAAAATATGGTCGAGGTTTACAAGATGGGATTGGTGCGTCCGGAAAAAGCTTGCCTGATGAAGTAATTCATCATATTCTTTTAGTGGTTTTGAAAC
>DGOT01000243.1:4742-5046 GCA_002389465.1 Bacteroidales bacterium UBA4459
TTATCAAGGTTTGACAGTAAGGTGCTTAGTTTCAGCGCAGTTTCTTCTGTATTGAAACTTTCCTGTGCTTTTTCAATGGCTCCAAGTAACTCGCCGGCAGTAATAGGTTTTAAAATATAATCGATGGCGCTGCACTTAAATGCTTTTATGGCATATTCTTCATGTGCGGTAATAAAGATCACCTTGAAATTGACCTTGTC
Organism: Bacteroidales bacterium UBA4459; assembly: GCA_002389465.1. GTDB lineage: Bacteria > Bacteroidota > Bacteroidia > Bacteroidales > F082 > UBA4459. The sequence continues at coordinate 4,943 of DGOT01000243.1, forward strand.
AAACATTTTAAGCAGGTCGAAACCTGTGCCATCAGGCAGATTGATATCAAGCAGTACCAGGTCGGGCGATTTTAAAGTGAGCATCTCATATGCCGACATAACAT
>DGOT01000243.1:5135-5388 GCA_002389465.1 Bacteroidales bacterium UBA4459
ATAAAGTTAATGATTTTATGTTAATCTGAACGGAAGCGTAACCCTGACGCTTGTTCCGCAGCAAAGGCCGCTTTCGTCTTCTATGTCGGTTACCTCCAGCGTGAACCTGTCGTTGTGTTTTTTCCTCAGCATTGTCAATCTTTCTTTGGTAATCTCCATCGCCAGCGACCGGTGATTCTTTTTCTTTTCGATGTCTTTTGCTTTGTCGCGTCCCACACCGTCATCTTCGATCAGGATTTCCATGTGCCGATCA
>DGOT01000007.1 GCA_002389465.1 Bacteroidales bacterium UBA4459
AGGTGACAGTGCAATGGCAAGGACTGTTTCATTACCTGTAGCTATTTCAACAAGATTGATATTAGAAGGAAAGATAACATTGAGAGGTTCAGTATTACCTATTTACCCGGAAATATATAATCCTGTTCTTGAAGAACTTGAAGAATTTGGGATAAAGTATAGTCATCAAAAGAGAATAATTGAATAAATGAACTAAAGTCATAGTAAATTACGATTTGCCAACAAAAAATATAATGCATTTGGCAGAAAGTACTAATAATGAAATTAATAGCAATAAATGAACATAGTGGTAAATTGAAAGATTTGAGCGTTGAAATGTCAAACGCACCATATTAAAACCGTTAAACCCAAAAAAGGCCATCCTTCCGGACAGCCTTTTAAATATCTTATAGAGTTCCTTTTTATATCTCTTCTGTTTCTACGATCTTAGCCAGCAGGTCAGCATAAGGAACAGTCATGTATTTTTTCGATTCAAATTCCAACTCGGTGCCGGAGAACTTTTTGTAAAAAACGGTGTCGCCTACAACAATTCCCGGATTTTCGATGTTGCCAATGGCCACTACTTTAGCAAACTGCGGCTTTTCTTTGGCCGAGTCGGGAATGATAATCCCCGAGGCTGTTTTTTGCTCCCCTTTATCTTCCGTAATATCCAGTAATACGTTTTCGTTTAACGGTTGTAATTCTTTCATTTTTCTCTCTGTTTTTATGTTTTAACTTACTTTTTATTGAATTCCTAATAATCTGTTGATCTTCACTTTGTCGAAACCGATGATCATGGTTCCGTTGATATCTGTTTGCGGCACACCCTGCTGCCCGCTTTTTCTCACCATTGCCTCAGCAGCTTTCTGGTCGCGCGAAACATCAATTTCAGTATACCTGATACCGTTTACGTTCAAATGCGTTTTCAGTGTGTTGCACCAGCTACAGCTGGGTGTTGTATAAACGGTCACTCTTTTTTTCGGTTTCCCATCGTCCTTTGCCTGCGCTGTAAACAAAGCATTTTCAAACAGCGATTTATAATAGTTGTTATCGTTGCATCCTTTGATGGCCTTCTCAAACTTCCCATTGTTAAACACCAGCAGCGAAGGTGCCGAAGTAATCTGGTAAACCGGGTGGATATCGCGTACTACGCTCACATCTGCCGCCATGGCATGGATGTCTTTCATTGAATTAACGGCTTCTGAAATATTTTTATAACTGCACTCGCTGGCTTCCGAACCGTTTTTATACAACAGCACATAGGATTTGCCCTGCTTGCTCAGGTGAGTCAGCATTTCCTCGTGCGAATTAATCTCCTTTAATGCCATATACTATTTTTTTTACAGCCTCTTTTATCAAACCATGTGCCAGTGCCAATTTCGTGGAATATTGTGTGCCGATTTTGCAGGTATGACAAAATTTCATATTCAAAAGTCATATGACGTGTCTATCAATGGGCACGAAGCGAAATTCCCGTAAAAACTTCCTGGTAATAATAAAAAATACCGGCTCCACGACTTTGTTTCTGTGCAAGTAGAGAGAAAGCCGTTTATTATGTGGAACCGGCGCTGCGAAGATACTAAAATCAGGAGGAAGCAGCACCCGTAAAAAAAGATGTATTTTAGACTGATTCCATGCGGATAATCAAAAAACACGGCTTAAATTTGTGGTCAATTGTTGTATCAACTTTATAACCTATGAATAAACAAAGTTCAGCCGGTAACCGCGGACCGGGAGTTAAGTCAGATTGCTACGTTGAGCTGGAACTGCTGCCTTACGGAGGCATTGAAACAGAACTGACAAGCAAGGTAAAAGCACTTTACGGCGAATCGATTAAACGTCTTGCTAACGAGATCCTTGAAGATTTCGGCATCAAAAATGCCAAACTAAACATAGAAGACAGCGGGGCGCTTGACTTTGTACTGGCGGCACGTATCGAAGCAGCCATAAAAAAGATTGTGGATACTAACCATGAGTACTTGCTGCCGGTTATCGAAGAAAATAAATCGGTGAGTGCCAAAGACCAATTCCGGTTTTCGCGCTTGTACCTGCCGGGAAACAGCCCGAAACTAATGATCAATGCCGGTATTCACTATCCGAACGGCATCATCCTCGACCTCGAGGATTCCGTAGCCCCCGATAAAAAATTCGAAGCCCGCTTTATTGTCCGGAATGCCCTGCGGGCGGTCAACTTTTACGGTGCCGAAAGGATGGTACGCATCAACCAGATTCCGGAAGGACTGGATGACCTGCGCTACCTTATCCCGCATCATGTGAACCTTATTCTTGTGCCGAAAGCTGAGGAAGCGGAAGATATTTTGCAGGTAAACGAAGTAATCGACATCCTGAAAAAAGAACACGGTATAAACCATCCCATCTGGCTGATGCCCATTATTGAAAGTGCCAAAGGGGTGATGCATGCCTATGAGATCGCTTCGGCAGCCGGCAATGTGGCTTCGCTGGCGATAGGCCTCGAAGACTATACGGCAGACATCGGAACCCGGCGCACCAACAAGGGCGATGAATCCTTTTTTGCCCGGAGCATGGTGGTAAATGCTGCCCGTGCTGCCGGCATACAACCCATCGATTCGGTATTTTCCGATGTTTCGGATATGGAAGCGCTGGCAAAAAACGTACAGACCTCCAAAGGCCTTGGCTTTGACGGTATGGGGTGTATCCATCCACGACAAATTGCTGTGATCCATGAAAATTTTGCTCCCGGTGAAGCCGAGATTGAAAAAGCAAAAAAGATAGTACTGGCCTTTAAAGAGGCTGAAGCCAAAGGTTTAGGTGTCGTTTCCCTTGGCTCGAAAATGATTGACCCGCCAGTGGTGAAACGGGCACAGAACACGATTGAACTGGCTATCAACATGGGAAAACTGGATAAGAACTGGGGTAATGGTTAATGGTTGGCGTTACTGCGTCAAATACAAACTAAGAAGAAAATGAAAAAATACGATAAATTAGTTAAAAATGCTGCCGGAAGGATCGTTCCAACAATCATTAACGGCGAAGAACATATTGCTTTTAAAGGCGTCAAAAAACACAAGCCCGATGGCCGTAAATACGCGCCACAAATTGCCAGTTGCATCGACTATCCGGACGATGGGAACAAACAGCTGGCTTCGCTGAAAGAAGCCCTTATCAAAGCCGGGTTGAAAGACGGGATGACCATCTCAACGCATCACCATTTCCGTAACGGCGACCTGATCACCAACCAGATATTCGACATTGCCAAAGAGCTGGGAGTGAAAGACCTGCGTTGGTATCCGTCAGCTTCCTTTCCATGTCAGGAACATCTGATCCCGTATCTCGAGGACGGTACCATCAACCGTATCGAAGGAAGCATGAACGGCCCGCTGGGGAAATTCGCTTCCGAAGGGAAGATGAAAGGACTGGCCGTACTGCGCTCGCACGGAGGCCGCTACCAAGCCATCCAGGACGGTGAGGTGCAGATCGATATTGCCGTGATCGCAGCACCAACGGCCGACATGTTCGGTAATGCCAACGGTGTGGACGGTCCTGCTGCCTGCGGGCTGCTGGGCTTCGCCCTGGGCGACTCGCAATATGCCGATAAAGTTATTGTGGTGACCGATAACATCGTTCCTTTCCCCTGCATTCCGTGGCAGATACACGGGAACTATGTGGACTATGTGGTGAAAGTAGACAAGGTAGGACTGCCCGAAAAAATTATATCCGGCACCACACAAATTACCAAAAGCCCCGACCGCCTGCTGATTGCCGAAATGACTGCCAAATTCTGCGAGGCTACCGGCCTGATCTACGATGGTTTTTCGTACCAGGCAGGGGCTGGTGGAACGGCTCTTTCGATCGGTAATTATTTCGGTGATATTTTGAGGAAAAACAACTGGAAAGCCAGCTTTATCAGGGCAGGCAGTAATGAATACCCGGTAAAACTGCTGGAAGAAGGTTATGTGAAATACATCCTCGACGGGCAGACCTTCGACCTGGAAGGTGTCCGTTCCATGCGCGAGAACCCTAACCATGTGAACACCTCCCCATTCACCTCGTACAACTACCACGGCAAAGGGAATTTTGCTTCGATGGTTGATGTCGTTGTGCTGGGCGCCACCGAAGTAGATGTAAACTTCAATGCGAATGTAGTTACCCACTCGGATGGTTATTTGCTGCACGGCATCGGTGGCTGGCAGAACTGCCTGTTCTCCAAATGCACGATTCTTCCGATACCGTTATTCCGAGACCGCATACCTGTGGTTGTGGACGAAGTAACCACTCTTTGCGGTCCTGGCGAGTTGATTGACGTGATCGTTACGGAACGGGGTATTGCCATCAATCCGCGCAGAACCGACCTGATAGAGAAGGCCAGACACTCCGGTTTACCCATAAAGACCATTGAAGAGTTGAAAGAAGAAGCAGAAGCCATTTGCGGCGTACCGAAGAAACCGGAACTCGAAGACGAAATAGTAGCCGTCATCAAATGGGTGGACGGAACTATTATTGATTCTGTAAGGAAAGTGAAGAGTTGATTTTCCGAGTTGGGTTTACAGAGTGATTATTTCCATGTTTGGGAGTGTTGAATAACGTTAACGCTCAGATATATTTATCTAAATAGCATCGCCTGAAACTTTCTTCGAACAGAACGAGGTAAACTGTTGCATTTTATCAACTACAGGCCGGGGAAAAACTCAACATTTACTACCAACTATAATCACACTCTTTCCAGATTTTCCGCTCCTGCTCTTCTGTTAGATTGGTAACTTCTGCGGGGGTGTATTTTTCCGAAGTTTTTTCAAACATACAGTCGCAAACATCTTCGGCACTGCCTTTATATACTTCGTTTTCTTCCAGCATTCTCAGGCAGTTCTTTTTCCATAGTGTCTCCTGCTTTTCAGTCCAGGTATCACTTTTTGTATTGAGGTTAGAGCAGGATGCCATAATAAAAACCAAGCCCACAACAAAAGCTACATATTTAATTTTGTTCATTTTAACTTGTTTTATTATTAGAAAATGTTTGTTGCCATGTGCCAACAAAGATAACCAATTAATCTGGTCATCATTCATCCGTTTAGTACAACGCCGTATCGGCTTATTTCATATCCAGTTCTTCCAGTTTTTTATCTACCATCTCCGAAATTTCGTCATAACGCTTCTCGTATTTTTCATCGTTAGTGCAATCGACAAATTTGAACCATTGCTGCGTCCATGTAGTCATTTCCTGGGATACCGTCATGTATTTTTGAGACAAATCAGGATCCGTAGGGTTTTTCTTAAACGTTTCGAGTAAATCTAGGTATTCTTTTACCCACGCTTCGTACCTGTCGAGAAACTCATCACAACTTGTAATTTCCTCCTCTTCATTAATTTCAACATCCTCTCCGTTGGTTGTTTCAACAACCTCTTCAGTAACAATTGCTTCGTCTCCGTTTCTTTCCTTATCACCTTTGTTTTCAGACCCCCCACCACAACATGAGGTAAAAAAGAACATACTGAAAGCTACTAAATAGATTAAATTTTTCATAACAGCTGGTTTGGTTTATGGCCATAAAGATAACTCAATTAACTAAATAGAACAAACCGGCTGGCGGTTAGAAATACAACCAATGAAAAACCAGCTGGTCTTTTTTGTTGTATTCCAGTGTAGGAAAAGGAAGTTTGACAAAACTCAGGCCTTTGAGAAAAAACTTAAGCACTTTCGAGTTTGTTTTAATCCGAGTCCAGTCAATATCCATCGACAGGTAATACTGTCTTACGCGGTCAAAGTGCGGGAGTGGATTACCTTCGCTATCATACTCCGGATTTGTTACTTCTGCCAGCATACCGTCGCCACCGTAACCCACAGCTACATTTATCCAGGAAGGGAATTTCGACTCTTTTCTGATAAACGAACTTATATTCGCCGACAGCCAATAGGTTTGTCCGTTATAATCCTTTATTATACTCTGGCAAGGATTTTCCCCAAGTTTTTCAGGGTTATATTGCGGGTACTCGGTCGGGTGGTAAGAAAACTTCAGTCTGAACCGCTGCTCGTGCCATAGAAACTGCTGCCCGACAAACAGTCCGACGCCTGTCGTGTTTGCCATAATATCGTATATGGAAGCTCCGTAATTAGTAGCAAAACCGTCCAGCAATTCAACGACTATCATGGCACTGAATCCCATTAACCCACCATACCAAACAGATTTCTTTTCGGGCACATTCGACCATTTGAGCAACCAATAACCATAATTGCTCATTGTGTAGGCAGTCGTCATATGGCCAACCTTATCCATCTGGAGCCAGTATTGGCTGTCGTTGATAAAATGAAACGGCGTGCTCAGATTGTCTTTATACCACACAAAGTAAAGTCCCGTTTGCGCCACAACATAGGCTGCGGCACTTCCATAAATCACTACATGCAATCTTTTTTTATTAATGGTATCCGGCACCGTATCTGTCTGCGCCGGGAGGACAAAAGGCGTGATGATAAAAAAAATTATCAGTAAAAACAGAATGCGGGCTCTCTTTGGTTGGGTTTTGAGCATGATCAGGAAAACTTACTGATGATATCAAAAATAATCTTTGTTTTTATATCCAGCAATTCTTCACTCCTGGCTTCAGCCAGAAATCGCAGGTACGGTTCGGTATTTGACGGCCTGATATTGAACCACCAGTCTTTAAAATCAAGCCGGTAGCCATCCACATCCAGAAAACTTAGCGGCGGGTCGTTCTGCGTGAAATAATCTTTTACAGCATCCATCGCTTCCTGTTTCTGTTCTATTTTAAAGTTCACTTCTCCGGTGTTGGCATAGGAAGATATACGTCCTATGATCTGCGAAAAAGAAATTCCCTTTTCCTTAAACTTCTTTAGAACATGCATCACCAGCAAGGCCGCCAGCAAGCCACTATCGGAATAATAAAAGTCACGGAAGTAATAATGTCCGGCCAGCTCACCCCCATAAACACCGTCAAGTTCTTTCAATTTTGTAGCACCATAAGCACGCCCCACCCGCCAGATGGCTACTTCAGCATCAAAATACTTTTTAAGGTATGCCCCCACTGCTTTGGATGTTCTGATATCCTGAACCACCATTCCGGATTCTTTCCGCTCTTCGAAAAAGTAATACCCCAATAACGCTATAATGAGATCAGGTGATACGAACTGCCCCTTTTCATCAATAAACATTACCCGATCGGCATCACCGTCGAAGATCAGGCCGACATCACAATGATGATCCATAACAGTTTTTTTTATCTGTTCCTGGTTCTCTGGAAGGAGCGGATTAGGTTCGTGTGCCGGAAAAGTCCCGTCGGGATTGTCGTTGAGATAGCGCACCCCGGCACCAAACAATTCGTGTACAAA
>DGOT01000224.1:0-1790 GCA_002389465.1 Bacteroidales bacterium UBA4459
CTGAAAAAATTGCTAAAAATCATTATATTTGATTAAGTTAATTTATAAGAATGCCACTTTGTTTTTTTGTATCTGATTTACACGGGAAAATTGAGAGATATCGCAAGCTTTTTGCGCAAATAAAAACAGAAAAGCCTGCTGCCATTTTTCTGGGGGGCGATTTGCTTCCATCCGGTTTGTTTTCTTTTACTTCAAATCCTGATGTACCGGAAGACTTTATTGAGTTTTTATTTAAGAACCTTAGCGAATTAAAAAGTGACATGGGCGATGATTATCCTCAAATCTTTACTATTCTTGGTAACGATGATGGAAAATCATTAGAAACTGAATTTATTAAAGCAGACGCGGAAGGCCTAATCGTCTATGCGCACAACAAAAAGACACTTTTTTACGGCTTTACAATCTACGGGTACGCCTATATCCCTCCCACTCCATTCATGCTAAAAGACTGGGAAAGGTATGATGTTTCTCAATATATTGATCCCGGATGTATTGCGCCAGAAGATGGTTCATTTTCAGTAGAAACTGACATAAAGCTGAATAAATATAAAACCATTAAAAAAGATCTTGATAAATTAACCGGAACAGGCGATCTTTCTAACTCAATATTCCTGTTCCATGCACCTCCATACAAAACAAATCTCGATCGTGCTGCTCTTGACGGAAAGATGATAGATCATGTTCCTTTGGATGTACATATCGGAAGTATTGCAATAAAAAGGTTTATTGAGAACCGGCAGCCATATATCACCTTACATGGGCATGTACATGAATCAACAACATTAACTGGTAAGTGGAAAGAAAATATAGGCAAAACCCTGGCTATGAACGCAGCGCATAATGGACCTGAATTATCATTAATTCGATTCGACCTTCATGCTCCTGACAAGGCTACCCGGGAGTTAATTTTTTAATTTTTTTTAATTGCCGTTCCAACAGGCAAAGGTCTTGCTGCATCCGAAACAGCTCCTATTTTTATCGCATAGCTGTTTCGTTTCTTAATATCTTCATCAGTTATTATATGAACATCCAGTAATCCGTCTGTTTTATTACCCGTTCTTAAAAAGTTTATCTGGCTTAAACTCAAGCTCCATCCTTCCAACCATGAGTTCAGGTCTTTTTTTTGTTTCTCAGTTCCGGTAAAATGAATCAAGATATCAATATCACTAGAAGGGCCGGATTGGGCATTTTTAACACTCCCAAATAAATAAAGGCCTTTAACACCAAAGCGTTTCGGATCTAACTGCGCGGCAAGTTTTTCAACGTTTTTTAGCCGCCATTGCCAATGCACATCTTCCCGAATGGTTCCTGATCGGAGACCTAACTGCAATTCTTTCGCTTCATCATCAATATAATCGGTAGGATCAGATAATATGGCTATTGCTTTGTTTGATTCCCCGTTCATTAATATATTCAGCACTTGTCCATCAGAAGAAGCAGGTACATCAATCACCCGAATCACATTTTTCAGTTTTTCCATATCAGGCAAAAAGCTTGCAAACACATTTTCAGCGCCCATCAGGAAATCTTCATTAAACAGGACACCAAAATCATCAGGATAAAGGGGCAGGTAACGAATATTAGCCTCCACCAAATCCTGGAAAAAATGAGTGCCAAATGACAAGTCGGGCGTATACTCTTTTGTCTTCCGGGCAATTTCTATCAACATGGATGTATTGTTAATTTCCGAGTAGGTAACGCTAACACCTAATTTAATATCTCCTCTACTACCCCATCTTCCGGGGCCCATTAAAATAAATTGGTGTTTTGGTAAAATTTTATTTAACCTT
>DGOT01000224.1:1825-2567 GCA_002389465.1 Bacteroidales bacterium UBA4459
GTAATATCAGATACGATTCCATTTGAAATGTATTTATTAGCCGAAAAAATAGTCTTTTCCACAGGCACATTTGAAGGAATTATAGCAGGTTTGTATTCAACACCTGAGCTCTGTGCACGGCACTGCAACAAATAAAGATTTTCACCATCGTGTGCGAATTCAATATCAACAGGAGTATTATATTCTTTACTCAATACACTTAGAATATCCTTTAATTGTTCAACAAAATCTGTTCTGTTTATAAGTCCTTCGAAAGTTACGACCAGGAAATCTTTTTGAAAATCTATACTCAGCGGACTTGCCTGTTGAAGAAAGTCCTGATTCATTTTAGAAACTACCTGATGAACAATAGGATATTCCTTTCCGAATTTCTTCAGTTCTTCAAATTCAACCGTCTCAAATACACCACTTTTCAAGTTAATTACATCGGCATATCTGGGTGAATATCTAATAACCTCATCAACCGTAACATTAACTTTTAACTGAGGTTGTCCGGGAGCAATTAAAATCGGATAATCATTACTTACCCTGTCAACTGCCCTGGTACCCAGGCCCGGAACTAAACGGATCAGCCCATCTTCCCTTTTAATTCTTGGTGACCAGCGGAATTCGTTCTGGCTAAATGCCACTCCCGCAAAAGCCGGTATGTGAAAATGGCCTACTTTTGTACCGACTACCTGCTGAATCATAATTCCCATCTCTTCATAATAATCAAGCAGGTTATTGTCAGCGCGATAATCAA
>DGOT01000113.1 GCA_002389465.1 Bacteroidales bacterium UBA4459
AAGGATTACCGCCGGCATTTTAGTATTCTGCTGTTCTGCTGTTCAGGATTTGGGTGAAGGGTTGAGGGGAAGTTAATCCCAAGCTGGAGAGCCGGGAGTTTGTAATCCCCATAAGAAAAGCGATTACCCCATCCTCTTCAGGATATTTACCTCTTCTTTAGTCAATTCACGCCATTTGTTACGCGGGAGATCTTTTTTAGTCAGGCCGGCAAAAAATACCCGGTCAAGTTTTATCACTTTATACCCAAGATGTTCGAATATCCGCCTGACGATCCGATTTTTACCTGAGTGCAGTTCAATACCCACCTGCTTTTTATCATGTTCCGATGTGACATACGAGATTTTGTCGGGTTTGATGAAACCGTCTTCCAGTTCTATCCCGTTAGTGATACGTGTCATATCCTCCTTTTTTAACGATTTGTCAAGAAATACATGGTAAATCTTTTTTACGCTGTATTTCGGATGGGTCAGTTTTTTAGCTAATTCGCCATCATTGGTAAACAACAGTAAACCCATTGTATTTCTGTCGAGCCGACCTACAGGGTAGATACGTTCCTTACAGGCATTTTGCATCAGCATCATCACCGTTTTTCGGTCATGGGGATCATCGGAAGTGGTTATATAACCTTTTGGCTTGTTTAAAAGAAAATAACGGTTTCTTTCTCTTCTCAGGGTCTCTCCTCCGTACTGCACCTTGTCATCGGGGCTTACTTTGGTACCCAGCTCGGTAACAATTTTTCCGTTAATCTGAACCACACCGCTTTCAATGAGTTTATCAGCTTCCCTACGGGAACAAACACCGGCATTGGCCAAATATTTATTCAGCCGGATCAGGCCAATATCTTCTGCTGATTTCTGCCGGTTCCTGCTCTTTTTTACAGGTTTTGGATGTGCCTTTTTTGTATACTTTTTCTTTTTCATAGGATTTTCCTGTGTGGCAAAAGTACGAATGTTCCTGACCGAATTCAACAATTGTTAAATCACCAGCCAAAACAAGCTTTCATACAACGCGACTTGCTTTTTGACACTTAATTCATTATATTTACAGAACAAACTTAAAAAGCCTTATTGCCATGTCAGAAAAAATAGTCACGCTTGCCACGCTTACCTACATGCGGGCGCAGTTACTTTGTGCCATGTTAGAAAGCAATGGTATAGAATGTTTTATGACCAACATCAACCGGATGAAAGAAGCCGCCGGCGGAGTGGGGGTAAAAATTCTGGAGAAAGATGTGGAAAAAGCGGTGAAAATATTTGAAGATTTCAGAGAAGCATACGGTGTGAACAAAGAACAGGCTGTTGCATATATGAAAAGTATCAGACGGATACTTGTACCGGTTGACTTTACGGAACATGCTGAAAATGCAGCTTATTATGCACTGAAAATTGCCGCGGCCTTTAAGGCGGAAATTAAACTGATAAACGCTTATCTGGATCCGGCAGGAGCACCTCAAACTTATTTGGAATCGTACACATATCAGTTGAATATTGATACAATAATCCGTGAGATTGAAGAAGAAACGGAAAAAAGCCTCCTGTCGTTGGCAGAGAGGCTAAAAGATGAAATTGATGCTAAAAACCTGAAAGGAATAAGCATTGCCTACGACCTGTTTAAAGGTAATGTGGTAGATGCCATTTTAAATCAGGCAAGGGAATACAAACCGGCACTAATAATTATGGGAACAAGGGGTAGTAAACTGGAAGGATTACGGTCGTTTGGAAGTACAACAGCACGGTTACTCGAAAAGTCAAGAGTTCCGGTACTGGCTGTGCCTCAGGATTATGACGCCACGGCGTTTACCTCTCCGATACGAGTGTTGTATGCGACTAATTTCGACAAAACCGATTATTCAGCCATACGCCGGCTTGCCTCATTTGTAAAACCATTCAATGCTAAAATTTACTGTGTGCACGCTACCCTGGATGAGGATGATGCGGTGGACGAAGCAGAAATGAAAAGCATCAAGAATTATTTAACGGATCATATGTTTGAACTCAATGTTGAATGTGGCATTTTGGAAACCGCCGATGTACAGCAGGGAATGGAAAATTTTATACAGGAGAAAAAAATTGACGTGCTTGCGGTGACTACACACAGGCGTAACTTTTTGGAAAAACTGTTTAAACCGAGCCTGACCAGAAAGTTCTTATTCCAGACACGCATACCCCTGCTTGTATTTCAGGCTTTACCATAATCGGAAAGAATTGCATATAGAACAATAATACCAACGAATAAGCCACAAAGCCACAGATTACACGTTCCGGCAAGTAATTTATAAGCAAGTAATCCGATCAATATCAAAAGAATGATCCTTTGGATCCAAACGGGCGGTATTTTAGTAAGAAACCGTTTCATTATTCGGGATAAAATGCGTCAATAATATGATTTATCCGGTGATTGCCACCGGTTAATATAACAGAAATGATATCGTAACGGACTTCTATATCCAGATGCTTAGTTTCAAGATAGGCTTCGGCTGCACGAATCATGAATTGTTCTTTGGCCGGCCCGACTGCCTCCGAGGGGTCACCGAAATAATCGGTGCTACGTGTTTTTACTTCAACGATCACAAGTTGCTCCCCATCGATGGCTACAATATCCAGCTCGTCCTTTTGGTGCCGCCAGTTAGTACTCAGAATCTTATAACCGGTTTTTTCTAAAAAATTCCGGGCAAGCTGCTCTCCTCTTTTTCCCAGTTCGTTGTGTTGTGCCATAGCCTATTCTGTAAAAATGATCTGGGTATGTTCATGTATATCAAGACGGATCCGGCTTCCTATGATCAGCGGCATATTGTTGCTGATATGGCCTGCCGGAAAGCCGAAACAAACAGGATAATTATACGGAGCTACTGCTTCGGAAATAATCTGTTCAGCTGTTTTACCAAAAGGGATTTTGTTGTCGTTCATTTCCGTCATACCACCCACGATCAGCCCTTTTAACCCGGAAAGAATACCTGCTCTTGATAAAGCCATCATCATACGGTCCATATGGTACAGGTATTCATCCAGGTCTTCTATAAACAGTATTTTTCCTTCGGTTTCGGGGAAGGACTTGCTGCCAATGAGGCTGTAAAGAACAGACAGGTTCCCTCCTGTCAGAATTCCTTCTGTTATTCCTTTCTGGTTCAGAGGATGTTTTTCCATCTGGTACTCCGGCACCTTTCCCTGAAGCACATCAAACAAACCGTCCAGAGCTTCCTGCGTAGTGTCACCAAAATTAACGGGCATACTGGCATGCAGGGTTTGAATACCGTATAAACGGTTAACATGGCTGTGAAAAACGGTAAAATCACTGTAACCCACAAGCCATTTGAGTTGTTTTTTAAACGTTGAGAAATCCAGCAAATCAATGATGCGTACACTGCCGTATCCTCCTCTGGCAGAAAAAACGGCTTTTATATCTGCGTTATCCAGCATTTGCTGCATCAGACGCACCCTCTTCCGGTCGGTTCCGGCAAACTGATGCTCTTCGGCAAATAATAGTTGATCATAAACGGGAGTAAATCCCAGTGATTGAATTATCTCCAAAGATTTAGCTATTTCTTCCGAGGTAATTTTCCTTGCAGGGGCAGCGAACCCGATTTTATCTCCTTTTATAAGCGCCGGGGGCTTTATCATATGTAGAGGTTTGTTAACTTTGCCTAAATTAAAGAAAAATCGGATTTATGCCTGAAAAATTTAAACGATATACCCTTACTTCAGCCCTGCCTTATGCCAACGGGCCGATACATATCGGACATCTTGCGGGGGTCTATGTGCCAGCTGATATTTATGCCAGATACCTGAGAATGAAAGGCGAAGACGTTCTGTTTATTGGAGGATCGGATGAGCACGGTGTACCTATAACCATAAAAGCGCGGGCAGAGGGAGTTTCACCCCAGGTGATTGTGGACCGCTATCACGAGCAGATCAAAAAATCATTTGAAGATTTCGGAATTTCTTTCGATGTATATGCACGCACTTCGGCTCCGGTACACCACAAAACAGCTTCTGATTTCTTTTTAAAACTGTACGGAGAAAATAAATTTATTGAAAAAACAAACCAGCAGTATTACGACGAAAAAGAGCACCAATTTCTGGCCGACAGGTATATTACAGGTACCTGTCCGCATTGTGGCTATGAAAAAGCTTACGGCGACCAGTGCGAAAATTGCGGTACCTCGCTGAGTCCGCTGGAATTGATCAATCCCAAATCGGCCTTAAGCGGCAATGTGCCGGTGCTGAAAGAAACCAAACACTGGTATTTACCATTGGATCAATACGAAGAATGGCTGGAGGAGTGGATTATAAAAGGACATAAAAACGACTGGAAAGCCAACGTATATGGACAAGTAAAATCATGGATCGATCACGGCCTGAAACCCCGTGCTGTTACCCGCGACCTCAACTGGGGTGTTCAGGTACCATTGAAAGACGCTGAAGGCAAGGTGCTGTACGTGTGGTTCGATGCGCCTATCGGTTATATTTCGGCTGCCAAAGAATGGAGTGAAAAAACAGGAAAAGACTGGAAACCCTATTGGAAAGACGAAGAGACAAAACTGATACATTTTATCGGTAAAGACAACATTGTTTTCCATTGCATCATTTTCCCGGCCATGCTGAAAGCTGAGGGTAGTTTTGTTTTGCCCGATAACGTGCCGGCCAACGAGTTTCTGAACCTGGAAAATGACAAAATCTCTACCTCACGCAACTGGGCGGTCTGGCTGCACGAGTACCTGAACGATTTTCCCGGAAAACAAGATGTTTTGCGTTATGTATTGACAGCCAATGCGCCGGAAACAAAAGACAACGATTTCACCTGGAAAGACTTCCAGGCACGCAACAACAACGAACTGCTGGCTATTTTCGGTAATTTTGTCAACCGCACGTTGGTACTTACACAAAAATATTTTGACGGCGTTGTTCCGGCGGTTACCGAATTGGATAAGGAAGCTAAAACTACACTGGAAGAAGTGAAACTTTTCCCCGGAAAGATAGCCCAAAGCCTGGATCGGTACCGGTTCCGTGAGGCCTTATCGGAACTGATGAATCTGGCTCGTTTAGGAAACAAATATCTGACCGATATGGAGCCGTGGAGAGTGATTAAAACAGACGAAGACAAAGTGAAAACCATTTTGAATGTTTCGTTACAGATAGCAGCCAACCTGGCGGTATTATCCGAACCGTTTTTACCATTTACAGCCACAAAACTGCAAAAGATGCTCGGCATGGAACAACCGACATGGACAGATGCGGGAAACACAGAACTGATCAAACCGGGTTCTATACTGAACAAACCCGAACTGTTATTCGACCGGATAGAAGACAAAGAAGTTGAAGCCCAGGTGCAGCGGTTACTGGACACCAAAAAGGAAAACGAGCTAGCCATTTCCTCTAAACTGGCCAAAGAAGAAATTACGTTTGACGAATTCATGAAAACGGATATACGAACAGGTACCATTCTGGAAGCTAAAAAAGTGCCAAAGACCAAAAAACTGCTGAAACTGAAAATCGATACCGGTATCGACCAGCGGACGGTAGTTTCGGGCATCGCCGAATACTACGAGCCGGAAAAAATCATCGGGCAGAAAGTGTGTATTCTGGTTAACCTGGCACCCCGTAAATTGCGTGGCATCGAATCGCAGGGCATGATCCTGATGGCTGAAGATGCCGATGGTAAATTATGCTTTGTCTCACCCACCGAAGACGTTTCTGACGGAAGTGAAGTGAAGTAAAATCTAACTTTTTATTAATCATTCCCTTGTTGGTGGCTTCACCTGTTGATAAAGATTCTTAAAAAAGGGCATACGTCAGCGAGAAACTGAAATCGTAAGCAATTCCATTGACCAGCCCCGTGGTTGCCTCTGTGGGGAAAGGAACATTATCATTTGTTTCTCTTAAATGTTGCACGCTTTGACCGATATAGGAAACAGTATTCCAGAAAGGAGTTGGCACTTTGTCATCAAAATTATGCGCATAATAAAAACCGGCGCGCAGCGAAATTCTTAACCTGGGGGAGATGTAATAATACGAATCAAACCGAAATCCCGTGTTGACTCCGAACGTATTATCGGCATCTTTTTCGCTGGTGAATGTCAACCCGGCATATGGCGTGATTCCGGCATAAGTCCTTGTATTAGGAAAAAAACCGAATTGCCAGCTCGCATTCAGCATACTCCGTAAGTATTCTGTTTCGGTTTTTTCCACCTCATCGTTTTGTTCATATTTACGTATTTCTTTATCGTAACCAAATGTAAGGTCAAGCATCAGGTCCGACTGCCAGGCATAACTTACAGGTCTCATTCTGTTCAACGAAAAGAAACCGTAAAGGCCATAATTCATTGTATTATTTTTTGTTTTTGCCGAAACATTCGGGTCCTCTGTTTTTCCCAGGTTTGCATAAAACGCAGGAATGATCCCACCCTCAAAGCGTGTCCCTGTTCCTCTTTTGTATGTTCGCGCATAGTTCCAAATGTCGTTCAGGTTGGCGAAGTAAACCATGTCAATGGTATCAACCAAGCCCATACCCTGCAATGCCTTATCCAACTCCTCCAATTGATAGATTGTTTTAAAACGGAAGTCAAAAAACCTCTTATACCTGATCCGGTTAGCCACTCGGGCGAGCGAGTCAATCAACGATTTATTGGGGGAAACCGACAGCCTGCCGTGTTTTTGAAGAGAAAGTAAAATGTCCACGGCCTGCCGGGCGCTTTCAATGGGCTCAATCCGCCCTTTACCAAAAGAAAGGTAAGGTGTTATAACAAAATACTGAGATGATCGTTTGATATTTTCCCTGGAAGTTTCCTTTTGGGTTTTGGGGCTTAAGTTGTATTCAAGGTTACCGTGGA
>DGOT01000021.1 GCA_002389465.1 Bacteroidales bacterium UBA4459
CGTATTGGCCGGCGTAAAATACTCACTTGACCTGGCATCGCAAAAAAAAGCCGAGAAGAACAGCAACACAACTACTGTAAAATTAAACAAAAATGATCTTGCGATAAACGTAGGTGTGGGAGCTGAATTTTACACGCAATATTTTAAATTCGGAGTAGAGGCAAAAATGGGGTATGGCATGTTCAATCTTATCAAAAAGGAAGGCAACCTCTATTCAGACAGTATTGATAAATTAAATTCCAAAGTATTCCTGCTTTCTTTTACCTTTGAATAAAAATTCAGGGCATGAGTATCGACAAGAAACCAGATGAGAAAAAACTTTTTGATAAACTCATTGAAAAATCCGATTTAAAGCAACTTGTTTATCATAATACATTTCATTCGTTCAAAGTTTTTAAAGAAGTCATTGAACAAATGAAACTTGCGTACCACAAGCATGCTTCAGAAAAAAAGACAAAGTACGATGTTCCGTTTGAGGTGAAAGCGAGGAGCGAGTTTGAGGCCGAACTTAAATTTGGCGGTGACATTCTCATTTTCATGATGCACTCCAACGTGTTTGAGTTTCCGCGCGGCCACAGGGTGATGAATACATTTTATATCAAAGAAGATAAAAACAGGTCGTATTGCGGGGTGATCAATATTTATAATTTTCTGGCCGATTCATTTAAATACAACCGCCTAAATGATGTAGGTTATTTGATAGGCCGGGTATTCATCAACAAAGACAACCATTATTTTATTGAAGGTAAACGTGAGCTTGGCTATTTATATAATAACTTCGGACAAAATGTATTAACGAAGGAGACAGTAGAATTAATTGCTGCGGCGGCCATTCAATACACGATTAATTTCGACCTGCTGACACCTCCCTATGAACAGGTCAAGGAAGTCAGCCTGCATGAGATTACGACAGTTATTGATTCCCTTACGTTAAAAACCGGAAAACGGCTGGGATTCAAATTCCAGGCAGATGAAGAGTAGCTCCGCTATCTTTTCCTGTCAATTTATCAAAAAAAACTTGGTCAATAAAATATTTTGTTATTTTTGCAGCCGCTAAAGCGCAAAAGCACCGTTCGTCTAGTCAGGTCAGGACGCCAGGTTTTCATCCTGGTAACACGGGTTCAAATCCCGTACGGTGTACATCAAAAGCCCGCACAAAAGTGCCGGGCTTTTTCTTTTTCAGGCCGTTGGCAGCTTGCTGTCATAAGGCCTGAAAAAGAAAAAGCCCAATACGAGCGTAGCGAGTAGGGCTTTGGTTGATACCCCCCCCATTTGGATTCGCGCAAGCAAATCCAGAATATCACATCTGTGAAAATTAATCAGAAGCAATAAAACATGGGTGTCAGTCAGTTAATTTCTAAACGCAATTCCTTACGATATCTTCTTCTGAGGTAACCGCTGAAGCCTTTTAGTTGACAAATATCAATTAATACCTTAACTTTGCGTTGGTTGACACACAACAGTCAACATTATCCTATTTCTCACTAAAAACAAAAACCACTTTATCATGAAAAAACTATTAACCTTAACGATCTTCTTGCTATTTAGTCTTTTTTGCTTCGGCCAATATAGTGTTGGCGGACGGCTAGGCGTCAACTTTTCCACCATAACCGGAAGATACAGTAAAGATGATGGCTCAAAAGGCGGATGGGTTGTTTCATTCCCAACAATTGGTGCCGTTGGCAATTATGAATTTACGGATATGATCTCTTTGGATGCAGAACTCCTATTCATCACCATAGGGGATAAAACAAAATATTCGGAAACCGGAGAAGGAGAAAAAGGTTCAGTGTCAGAATATGACTATTCCAATACCGAACGTTATCATTATTTTCAGATACCAGTAATGGCCAAGTTTACATTTGGCACCGATTTTCAATATTATGGTATTGCAGGCTTGTATTTCGCGTATGTGCTTGGTGCACACTACAAAGATGAGTCGTATGGAGAAGTATGTAAGGGAAGAATCAGGTATAAAGAAACTCCCGATGATCCGGATGACTGGTACTTAAATCCTGATTATAACAGACGAACTGATTTTGGAGTGAACCTGGGCGGAGGTGTCAGCAAAGAAATCGGGCCTGGTAATCTTGAAGCTGAATTACGTTTTGGAATGGGCTTTCTTGATCATAACAAGTTTGACAGCAAAGATGATAAGGGAGATGAATATAAGTCTTTCAGAAATATGTACATCGGACTGACATTTGCATATATGTACGATCTCAGCAAGAAATAGAAAGGCGGAAATAAACAGCTGTTATTCCTCCTGGCAAGAAACAATAATTCACCTGAATTTTTTCTCATTTGCAACGTACTTTTTAGGTACCTTTAACCGTTTGATAAAAAGAACTTTTATCCGTTTCTTACAGAAAAGATTATTGTATTATGAACCTCAAATGGCTTAGGAGAAACAGGAAAATCGGGCTGGCTTTGGGTGGCGGCGCAGCCCTCGGAGGTGCGCATATAGGGGTGTTGCGGGCCTTTGAAGAACTTGGCTTACGTATCAGTTATATTTCAGGAAACAGCATCGGAGCCGTAGTAGCCTGCTTGTATGCCTTTGGCAAATCGTGGCAGGAAATTGATGACATAGCCCTGGACATGAACTGGCTGGAAGTTTCCAATTTCTCTCCTTCGAAATACAGTCTGTTTTCGAATAGAAAACTGGGAGAAAAATTGAAAGAAATTATCGGGGACAAAGATTTTGATGAGGCACTAATCCCTTTATCCATCGTGGCAAGCAACCTGAATACTGGCGATAAAACCATTCTTAAAAAAGGCAAGGTGCATGTAGCGGTAATGGCTAGTTCAGCTATCCCCGGCTTGTTCAAACCTGTTGAAATAGAAGGGGCACTTTTGGCAGATGGTGGATTGGTTGAAAATATTCCCATCTCGCTTTTGCAAGACTCACGGGCAGATATTATTATTGGTGTAAATCTGAACGCGCGCCGCTCGCTCAGGAAACCTGAAAACTGGTTTGGTGTGATGGTTAATTCATATTATACACTCATCGACAGTCTATCGAAAGCATACACAACCAATGCGGACCTGATGATTGAACCCAACCTCTCTGATTTCAGCCTGATCGATACAAAGAAAACCAAAGAGCTGGCTGAGAAAGGCTACGAAGAAGCGATCAAAGTACTGAAAGAGTATTTTTTTTAGGATCATTTCAAGTCTTCTTCCCTTTACATAGGAATCTCAGACAAGGATAATCACGTGCAACTGCTACATCCATTTTTTACTTATTTTTGCCCCCCGATAATTTACCTGCTCAGTGATACGATTATCAACGATTTAAAACAATATGCAATTAAAATATCATATCGTCCAGTTGGGTTGCCAGATGAATATTTCCGATGGCGAGCGTGTGCAGAAAATTCTCGACGAACTGGGTTTTGTTTATACGGAACAGGAAGAGGAATCACAGTTATTGGGTGTCATCGCCTGTTCGGTGCGGCAAAAGGGTATCGACAAGGTATACAGCAAAGTAAATAAATGGAACAAGTGGAAGGACAGCAAAAGTCTGATCACGTTTGTTTCTGGCTGTGTGCTTCCGGCCGACCGGGAACAATTTCTGAAACTGTTCGACATGGTCTTCC
>DGOT01000300.1:0-5080 GCA_002389465.1 Bacteroidales bacterium UBA4459
AGGCCTTCTACCTGGTGGAAAATACAATGTGCCCGTGCCGAAATGGCTTCGTTGCGGAAGACCCTGCCCGGCAATACGGTACGGAACGGCGGTTCGGAGTTTTCCATCACCCTGATTTGTACCGATGATGTGTGTGTGCGCAAAGCTATATCCGGGTCTTTTTCGATGAAAAAAGTATCCTGCATATCACGTGCCGGATGGTCAGGGGGGAAGTTGAGGGCTGAAAAGTTATGAAAGTCATCTTCAATTTCAGGCCCTTCGGAAACAGAAAAACCAATACGCGAAAAAATATCTATAATTTCGTTGCGTACGATTGATAGTGGATGTCGCGTGCCCAGCGTTATGTTGGGAGGTAGTGTTAGATCTTGGCCTGCACCTTCGCTTTGTGTAGAAGTTTCCAGCGCTTCTTTCAATGCCACAATCTTGTTCTGAACAGCGTTTTTCAGGTTGTTGATCAACTGCCCCATCTCTTTACGCTCTTTGGGGGATACGTTCCGGAAATCGGTAAACAGGGACGGTATTTTCCCTTTTTTGCTCAAATATTCAATCCGGAAATTCTCCAATTGCTCCAGACTGTTGGCGTTGAACTCCTCAACTTTCCTGAGGTATTCTTTTATCTTTTGCTTCATTATTCAAGAATTTCGATGGTCATCGTAACAGGTTCTATGGGGACATCCCCCTTGCCGGTTTGAACGGCAGCAATTTGATCGATCACTTCAAAACCGGTAAGCACTTCACCAAATACGGTGTAACCGCCATCTAAGTGAGGGGTGCCGCCGATGGTTTTATATACTTGTTTTTGCTCGTCCGTGAACATATGGCCTGTCTGGGCAGTGACCGCATCAAGGTAGCGCTCATCAACAACCCGTCCCTGTACAATGTAAAACTGGCTGCCGGATGATCTTTTTTCGGGGTTCATCTGGTCGGGCATACGTGCTGCCGACAAGGCTCCTTTTTTATGGAAATGATTGGGCCTGAATTCGGCTTCAACCGTATAACCCGGGTCTTGCTCACCGTCTTTGTTGCCACCGCCCTGAATCATAAAATGGTTGATCACACGGTGAAAAGGCGATTCATTGTACCAACCTTCGTTAATCAGTTTGATAAAATTATCCCGGTGCAGCGGGGTGTCGTTGTACAGTTTGGCTGTAATATCACCCATGGTCGTATGAATGATCACGAGCGTTTCCGGTTTTGTTGTTTGCGCCATCAGTTGAATGCTTATGAATAAACTTATGAATAAAATGATTTTTTTCATGATTAGTTGAATGTTATAAAGAGTGCAAATTTAAATAAAAACACTACATAACCCAGAATAAGCCGAGCTCTTCAGTGACAGACAGACACAAGAGAAACATTTGTGCATTCACTTTACTTTTTATTCCTCATTTCCAGGAAGCATTTGCGGCAGAGCGGCTCGTAGGCATCGGTTTCGCCCAACACAACAAGCTTATTGTCTTTTACAGTACGGTGTGAGTAGTTGGCGAGGTTGCCACATCTCATACAAATAGCATGAACTTTGGTAACATACTCGGCAGTGGCCATCAATTGTGGAATAGGGCCGAAAGGTTTACCCAGATAATCCATATCCAGCCCGGCAACAATAACCCGTTTTCCTCTGCTGGCCAGCTCGTTGCACACACTCACCAGCTCATCGCCAAAGAATTGAGCTTCATCAATACCTACCACTTCAAATTCTTCAGCATAGAACAGGATCTGCGAAGCATTCTCCACGGGGATGGAAGCTGATTTTTTTTCATCGTGTGACACCACATCTTCTTCATCGTAGCGCGTATCCACAGTAGGTTTAAAAACTTCAACCTTCTGTTTGGCAATACGTGCTCTGGTAAGTCTGCGTAGCAACTCTTCGGTTTTTCCCGAGAACATGGAACCGCAAACCACTTCTATCCAGCCGGTGCGCTCCGAATTATTGTTGTCTTTTTCAAGAAACATCGGATATTCTTTCTATTTTTGAGAGAAGCAAAATTAAGGAACTTTTACCAATGAAAAAGGAAAAATTAATTAAGGAGATAAGTAATGAGCTGAAATCGGCCAAAACACTTATAAAACGGGTCCGGGAACATGACGATAATGTGCACCGGCTGGACATTGACATGCTGTTGGAAAAAACACGGAGCATTTACGATAAACTGATTCAACTTGATGCGCTCATTATTCCGTTTGAACTGGACTTGCCCGGGCAGGTTGTGTCAGAACCCGAAGTGGAAAAGTTATCGGTAACGGAAGCAGAAGAAAAAGAGAAAGAAGAAGCCCCGCCGGTTACGGAATCGACTGTCGAAGAGAAAAGTGTAACGGAAGAAGTTGTTGAAGAGTCCCTCCTGGTGGTGGAAGATTCCCTTGAGAAGGAACCGCCGGAGGAGGTAGTTGTGACGAAAGAATCAGAGCCGGTAGAAACAGAACCTGAAGAAGAAATGAAGGATGATGCGACAGAAGGAGAAGAGGAAAAATCGACGATCGACCTGTTTTCTACTGCCGAACCAACGGTAAGTGATAAATATTCGGAACAGGAAATAGTTACCGTAGCCGATAAAATCAACAAGGAAGGGCATAACGAATTAAGGGAAGCCATCGGCATCAATGAAAAGTTCTTGTTCATCAATGAACTTTTTAATGGTGATATGTCGAAATACAACAAAGTGATAGATGAACTGGATGAGCTAACCACCCTCGAAGGAGTAAAAACCTATTTGCTGGAGGTAAAAATCCAGAAGCAGTGGGCCGATGACAATCCAGCCTTTGTTAAACTTTCGGAATTATTAAATCGAAAATTTGGTGACGAATGAAAAAACTGGTCACTGTCGTTACTATCGCATTAATTGTTGTCCAGATTCATGCACAGGATAGAGCATATGCCAGGAAAGTGTTGCACAAGTTGACAAGCCCGGCGATGCATGGTAGAGGCTATGTGAAACAGGGAGATAAAAAAGCGGCCGATTTTATCGTAGAACAATTTAAAAAGGATCAACTGACCTCATTTACCAAAGATTACTTCCAGCTCTATGATATTCCGATGAATACGATGCCGGGCAAGGTAAAAGTTCAGGTGGACAATAAAAAACTGCAACCCGGATATGATTTTGTAGTCAGCAGTTCTTCACCGGCCATAAAAGGTACATTCAACCTGATATTTGCTCCGGAAACCGTAATAAACGACAGCACATTAGCCATATATCTGCAAGAACATGATTTCGATACGGTTGATTTTCTGGTTATCAAAGGGAATTTTAAAAAATATTACGGGGAGTCGGTGGCCTGTACCAACCTCAAAGGATTTATTCAGCTGAGGGATGAGCAGCCATGGTGGCATGTGTCGAACGGTTATCGGGTAGCTTCTGCGTGCTGGATAAAAAGCAGGCCGGAATATTTCCCGGAGGAAGCCAAAACAGTGACACTTAACATTGAAACGGAGTTTTACGATACCTATCCTACACAAAATGTGATTGCGTATGTAAAAGGAAAATCGGAACCCAATCGTTTTATTGCTTTTACGGCGCATTATGACCACTTGGGTATGATGGGAAAGAAGGTTTATTTTCCAGGAGCTAACGATAACGGAAGTGGAACTTCTATAGTGCTCGATCTGGCAGCTTATTACAGCAAGCCGGAGAACCAGCCGGAAAAATCCATTGTTTTCATGCTTTTCAGTGGAGAAGAAACCGGGCTAAAAGGCTCAACCTATTATACTAAACACCCGTTGTTTCCATTGGAGGGAATTGATTTTTTGATCAATCTTGATATGGTCGGAACGGGGAGTGAAGGGATCACTATTGTAAACGCAAAGGCATTTAAAGATGTATTTGACGCCTTTACTTCTGTCAATGAAGAACATCACTATGTGCCGGAAATAAAACCAAGAGGCGAAGCATGCAACAGCGATCACTGCCCGTTTTATCAAAAGGGAGTTAAGTCGATATTCATTTATACCAGAGGGAAGGAGCATACGGCTTACCACAATATATATGATACAGACAAGGACTTTCCTTTTACCGTGTATAACGGTCTGTTCCGGCTTTTAACCACTTATGTGAGCAGCATTCAATAATTCCATGAAAGAACCAAAATTATATATCGTACCCACGCCTATCGGCAACCTCGAAGATATGACTTTGCGGGCTATACGCATATTGAAAGAAGTAGACGTTGTGCTTTCCGAAGACACCCGAACCAGCGGAAAACTATTAAAACATTTCGATATACAGGCAAAACAGTATCCGTATCACCAGTTCAACGAGCATAAAGTAGTCGAAGGTCTTGTAGAAAGAATGACCAACGGGGAACAAATGGCACTGATCACCGACGCAGGTACACCGGGCATTTCTGATCCGGGTTTTCTGCTGATAAGGGAATGTATTAAAAACGATATTGACGTGGAATGTCTGCCCGGAGCTACGGCTTTTGTTCCGGCACTGGTACAATCGGGGCTGCCTTCGGATAAATTCTTTTTCGAAGGGTTCTTGCCCCATAAAAAAGGACGTGAAACACGATTAAAATATTTGGCAACCATCTCTTACACTGTTGTGCTGTACGAGTCGCCGCACCGGCTGATAAAAACGCTGGCCCAACTGATCGCACATTTCGGGTCCGAAAGGAGAGCTTCCATTTCGCGCGAGCTGACAAAATTGCATGAAGAGACCGTCAGGGGTACGCTGCAGGAAATCCACGATTATTTTGAAAGGAAAACCGTTAAAGGAGAAATAGTGATCGTAGTGGGGCAACCGGAATAAAGGGAAAAACAAATGACATATACATACAAATACCCCCGCCCGGCTGTGACTGTGGATATAGCCATCGTGCGAAAAGTTAATGAAACGTATGAGTTGCTGTTGATACAGCGCAAATACAATCCTTTTGCAGGTAAATGGGCTTTGCCCGGTGGCTTTGTCGATATGGACGAAACCGTGGAAGAAGCTGCTGCACGGGAATTGTATGAAGAAACCAATCTTAGAGGTATTCCTCTGGAGCAATTTCACGTGTTCAGCAAGGTGGACAGAGATCCGCGCGGCAGGACGATTTCGGTAATTTTTACCGGCTTACTATCTAATAAACAGGAGATCAGAGC
>DGOT01000300.1:5126-9730 GCA_002389465.1 Bacteroidales bacterium UBA4459
GCTGAGATTGTCGAAAAACTTCGAAATAAATTGAACGTAGATGGGTTATAATTTACAACTAAGCCCAAAGGAGAAAGTTCTTCCCAAACGGTAGTTTGAGTAAATATATTCGGTGTCCCGATAAGTATAATATTTTTTAAACTTCGTGTCAAGCAGGTTTTTAGTTTTAAAACTGAGAAAGATTTTTTGACCTATTTGTTTACGCAAGACAAAATCCATTGAATTTTTCGGTGCATCGTAAACATTTGGCGTACCGCCACGCACTACAATGGCAAGTTTTGGCCCGGTCGTGTTGTATACCAGGCGGGCATTGAGTTTGATTTTTGAAGCCGAGTAGTTTAAGTAAGCGTTTATGATATATGGCGCTTGCCCGTACATGCTTCGTTGAGCAGCAGCGGTTGGGTCGGTAGCATGGATTACGTTCAGTTCATCCTCAGGGATGTTAACGATAGAAGTGACCAATGCCATATTGAAACCAATTTTGAAGTTCTTTAATGCAGAGATAAAATCAAGATTTTGTCTGATTTCAAACTCAATGCCATAAACGTCAGCTCTGTCGGCGTTCTCAAAAGTTAACTCATCGTTGCTTGCTGTGGTAACGAAGGTGCGTTCAATGGGATTGATAAAACCTTTATAAAATACATCGAAAGAGACTAATTCGCCTGGCTTCAGAGACAATTCAAAACGGAGGTCAACATTATCTATGAGCGTTCTTTCCAAGTTTTCATTACCTATAAGCGTATAGTCTCCGGCAAACTCGAAGGAGGCATAAGGCGCCAGCTCTCTGAACGATGGACGAGCTATTGTACGTGCATAGGCAACTCTGAGGTTTATATTGTTTTTCGGCTTATATGTGAGATTGATAGCAGGTAAGAAGTCAACATTTTGCAGCTCTCCGGTTGGATTACTAGGATTGGCACTTTGTAGAAAAATATGAGTAGCTTCAACGCGTAGCCCGTAAGCGGCTCTGAATTTTCTTGTCAGTTGCTGATCAGTCATCAAATAAGCGGCAAAGAGATTTTGATAACCATCATACGTATTGGATACTTGTGTGGCATCACTTACATAAATACCGTATGCTTCAGGGTATCCCGGAACAGCCATTCCGACATTGTCATCAGCAAGATACTCTTGAACACTTCCGTGATAAGAACTGTTATCATCGTTAATATCAAATCTTCGTTCTGAGAAATTACGGTCTTTCCTGAGATATTTAGCGCCAAATTTCAATTTTGATCCATTCTCCATAAGGTTGTAAGGTAGAGAAAAATCAATCTTTACGTCATAATTTATTTCGTTCATAAACCGCCAGTAACGGGCCGGAACACCTTGTTTAGCAGGGTCGATGGTATATATAGTATCTCCAGAATTATTTGTTTCGTATATGTTGGTAAAGAATCTGAGGTCGGGCTCGTCTTGTTTAGACTTTGAATAAGCAAGATGCCACTCTACAGTAAGTTCTTTCAGGGGTTTAATTTTGTGTTCACCCATCAATTGGGTTGAAAAAAAAGCTCTTTGCGCATATTGTAAAGTCCGTGTCTGAACATTAACTTCGTGATAGTTATTCCACCCTTCCTGGTATCGGCTTGAAGCCGTGCCTCCCTGGTTACGGATAAGGGATAGATTAATATTTGAGTTTTCATTTAGTTTTAACGAGGCGCTTCCCAAGGCGCTCCATAATACGTAATTAATACCCCTGCTGTCAGTGTAGTGCAGGTCGCGTTGTAAAAAAGGAGATTCCGAAGTGGGTAATGTGTATTGTCCGTTTTCACCATTTTCGTAATAACGGTAATCGTGATTATATGCATAACTGAGTAAAAATCCGAAATCTTTTTTAAAGAGTTTGGTGCTGTTACCAAAAGCAATACTGAAATTTTGATTCACTGGTACTGCTGCTGTTGAAGGCTCCATCACTTTATTGAAAGATATTGTGATTTCATCCAGTTGTGCATCATCCTGATACCTGAATGGAATATTTCCTTGTGCAGAGCTGGGAATAGCCCTTGTGCCGTCATCAAACCCAAGGAAATCAGTTTTTCCGCCCTGGTACGTTTTAAAATTTCGGTTAAAGGTTGCCTGAGTATTGTATGATGCTGAGAAAGAAATCTGCAGCAGGCGTTCGTCCGGAAACCTTTTAGTTCTGATATCTACATATCCACCGGCAAAGTTTCCCGGCAGACGAGGACTGAATGTTTTATAAACCATCATGTTTTCGATGATACCAGAGGGGAATAAATCCAGTTCAATATTGTTCTTTTCCGGATCCATGCCTGGAATCATGATTCCATTAAGGTCAGTACGCGAATAGCGGTCACCCAACCCACGAACATAAAGATACTTTCCACCTTCGAGAGTGACGCCACTTACACGCCGCAACGATTCTGCCGCTGTTTTGTCACCATTCGTTTTGATCTCTTGCGATGAGATAGCATTTACACTTGATGCCGATTTCATTTGCATGCTCACAATAGCATTTTCCGTATTACGAACGGCCCGGGCGGTGATGGTCACCCCTTCTATTTCAATTGCTAACGGTTCTACGGTAAAATTAATGGACCTTATTTCTCCGGTTTTAACCAGTACATCTTCATTTGATGCATTTTTAAAGGATATGAAGGAACACTCTAATACATATGTGCCGGGTTCAACATTCAGTATAATATAATTTCCTTCCATATCGGTGACGGCTCCAATAGCTGTACTTCGAATAATTACATTGGCACCGGGGAGTGCTTCACCAGTTTCTTTGTCTGTTACACGACCTTTAATGGATCCCGTTTGTGCCGCAGCGATTTGATATAACAGCCATAAGAAACCAGTTAGCAATAATCGATTTTTCATTAGTTTGGTGTTGATTTATTGGATTTATTTAAATAAGAAGACTCCGGGTCCCTGTCCGGAGTTTTCTTGTATTTTTAATTTTCAAATAGCAGAGTCCATGCTTTCGCCCAGTTGGCAGCATTTGGATCAAAAGCACCTTTATAACTTACCTGCATGAAAAAATCGGAAGGATAGGAGTGCAAATTACCGGATACATCACCTGTTGGTATCGGGTTGAATGATCCGGTTGCGGGATAAGTGATCCCGGGGTCGATATCTACCGTATTGTTTGCCGTAATGATGTAATCGGCCCATTCCTGCACTGCCTGTATAGAATCGTTGGATGAAACACCATCTTTTACAGAAACCTTAAAAACATTTTCCGCAGTGTTATCTGCAATATCAAAAAATATGTTGTTTTCAATTTTAAGTTCACCATTTTTAAAACGTTTCCAGCTGGATGAAGCTTCCAGGTTTTCTTTAAGTTCAATGTCAACACCTTTGGCTTGATTCACGAAAATGCTGTTATAGAAAGCCCCTCCTCCGTTAGCACGAAATGTAAGTGTTTTTTTACCCGCATCTGCTCCTCTTCCAACAAAAGTAGCATTGTAAACGGTTCCGCCTCCTAGGGGAGTACCATTTTCGGGATCATCGGCGCCATCAAGTTCACCTAAGCGGTCACCGTCATCGGGGTCTTGTACAGCCAACCAGAACTGCCCTTCTCCGCGGTATCCCTGATCCCAGTCAAATGCATCATCTTTACAGTAAGCAGAGATCAGATATTTTGTTTTAACAGTTCCTCCAAACCATTCGTAACCGTCATCGTTGTTGGCAAAAACTTCAATGTGTTCAATAACGGTTTTATTACCAACGGCTCCCAGAGTTAACCCGTTGATTTCGTTGTCGGCACCGATATTTGTGCCGCCGTGGCGGATGGAAACATATTTGAAAACACCTGAGTTGTCTTCGTCGTTTGATCCACCATACTCACCGCGGGGTTCGGTTGTCGGGATGCCTTCAATATTCATTTTGTCGGGAACCGTGTTTATGCGGGCGGCACCGAGGATGATTACGCCACCCCACAAACCTTTGGCGGTTTTGGATACGCTGCCATGCAGGTCATCTGCTTCTGCCGTAAAAATTATAGGTTTATTGACAGTACCTTTTGCCTGGATCTTCGCACCGCGGGCTACGATGAGCGCACTGGCATTTTCACCCTGTCCGGGCTTACCTTTGATGATTGTACCGGCTTCAATAGTAATGGTTTGCCCCTGATTGACAAATACCAAATTACTGAGAATCCAGATTTTATCCCTAGTAAATGTCATGGTACCGGTACCTTTTCCATGGTCGATTACCGTAACGGTATTTCCGCTAGTGATAAATTCTGTAGCATTCGGATCGGGTTCAGGTGTATCATCACCCTTTTTACAAGAAGAAATGCTCAGAATAATACCGAGCAACATTATAATAGTCAGAATTGAATAATTTTTTTTCATGATTTACTTTTTTAACTTGGTTTATATATTAACATCTGCAGTAAAGAAACCACAAAAAAAAGGGATTCGTGTTATGAAATAGTTAAGGAATGATTAAGTTAATATTAACACAGGAAACCGCGTTAACAGAAATCAAATACAATATATAGATCAGACAACAAGCAGATTACACCCCCTCACATCACTGTTGTCGTAACGGCCAAGCATCTCGAATGTGTCCTCTCCTTTTTTTCTCCCCAGGTCTTTAGTGGCAATGAACGAGCAGGAATGCACATTGGCCAGATC
>DGOT01000001.1 GCA_002389465.1 Bacteroidales bacterium UBA4459
AACGTAGGTGTATAATTACCTGTTACCTTTATTTCTTCTATAGCATTGCTTAAAGGTACGTTTATTCTACCATATAAGCGTGTAAAGCGTACCTTTATAATCTCAGTCATCATACATCTCATCCAACGGATTCTTGAATTTAAGAAGATCTGTTTTTGCAACATGCGTATAAATTTCTGTCGTTTTTGAACTGCTATGTCCTAAAAACTCCTGGATATATCTTAAATCAGTTCCGTTTTCAAGATGGTGCGTTGCAAATGAGTGACGTAACATATGGGGGGTTACATTTTGATGTATTCCTGCTTTTTTTGCAGCTGTTTTAACAACCTTTAAAACACTCTCAGCACTATATTGGCCCCCACTTTGTCCTTCTATGACCCATTCTTTAGGTCGGTATTCTTTGTAATATGCTCTCAATAATTCAAGCATGTATTTTGATAACCCAATGTAACGGTCTTTATTTCCTTTCGATTGACGAATCTTTATAAGCATCTGGGCAGATGAAATATCCGTTATCTTTATATGAACCAGCTCACTTCTCCTTAATCCGGCAGAATATAGCAAACCGATAATGCATTTATGTTTTAGATTATCCGTTTTAATGATCATATTTTTTATCTCGTTAAAAGATAATGTACTTGGCATGTTTTTCACCTTTTTAGGCCGCCTGATAGTGATGTACAATTTCTCTTTGCCCAATACCTTCTCGTAATAAAATTTGATAGCATTAATTCGTTGATTCTGCTGACTTGATGAAATATTTTCCTCCCTTATCAATGTTAAAATATATTTATTGATCTCTTCAGCCATTATTTCTTCTAATTTTCTTCCTTTAAAAAACCTTGCAAATTCTTTAAAATAACTGACATATACTTCTTTTGTGCTGTCGCTGTACCGTTTTTGGTCGAGTATGTCAAGGTATGCCGGGGGTATTAATATTTTTTTCTTTTTTTTCTTTTTTGGTTTTTGGCTAATGCTCATAACGCTCGTGGAGGCAGATGTCCGTAAACCAGAATAATCAATATAAGTCAGTCCATTAAAATTTGAGAAAAGTCGGGATAAATCAAAATTCTCTATGTCAACATACCAGCACCTGTTCGTGGCACTCCACTTAGCGCCTTCAAGCTTTTTGGTGTGTGCAATAAGTTCCCTGTTATAATCAAAATAAAGGCCGATACAGTCTTTCCCCCGGTGATGAAGTTTTTTCAGAGTAATTACAGGCAATGGCACGGGTCAGGTTTTAAATAGCGCTACTAAGGTACAATAAAATCTTGTTTTTTAAAAACAGATAAATTAATGCCGGCCCAACTCCACCGCTGGCTGGTTGGGCATCTCATCGGCCAGCAGCCAGCGGAAGAACATCACCGCTTCTTTGTATCCGGCTGTGCTCACCCAGTTCTCGACATCCATAGGCTTGTGGCCCAGGTAAATAGTATAGCTACCGTCAGCATTGGGTTTCGCGGCACCTTTGTTCAGGCACACCGGGTAGTTTTTATAATCCATCGACTGCATCAGGTAGTTCCACGTTTGCATGCCCCAGTAAACGCAATCGGGCGAGGTGAAATGTATTTTCAGGTACTCATCTTCTTCGAGGCGGAAGCGGCCGAAACAGTAGATATTGTCTACCGTGCCCCAGCCGCCCTGGTCGGCTTCAAAACTAAACGGTGGCATAAAGTCGTTCAGCGGGAATTCGACAGGCAGCGGCGCTATCCAGGTCGTATGCTCGTAAAAAGTGCGCATCCTCCTGATACGTTGCGCCAGTTCTTCGTCGCTCATGGGTCCTGGTGGGTCGTGCGGAACCAGGTTTTCGATATGCAGGTCGCTCTCGCGGCTGTTGAACCGGTCGAAAAAGTATTCGCGGGTGAACATACTTGCGGCATCGTTGTCGAGTTTGAATTCATTTTTGCCCTGTGGGTCGGGCTTGGGTGTCAGCTTGATTTCGAAACGGCCGTCATCGTCAAATTCGATGTCGCGGTGGTTGATGCTGAGGCATACCCGGTCGGGCATTTCACCATTCAGCTCGCCGCCATATACGGTGAACGAAAGATAGCAACTGTCGTAACGCCGCCCTTTGATCAGGTATTCCTGGTCGCCGCGTAGCTGGGTAAAATAATAAACCGCGTCCACATTGTCGCCAATCAGCTTGTGGTCTTCGTCGGCCAGCAGCATAAGCCGTGGCCGCAGCGGGTCGTTAAACAGATAGAACTGGGCGCTCGACTTCAGCAAATGGAAAATATGCTGGTAGCCGTCCACATGGCCCTGTTTGTCGATGGTTTTGTCGGGGTCAAGAAAAGTCTGGTCGGTATTTTTAATCGTTTCCAGAAATTCTTCCAGTGCTTTTTTGCTTTCGTATGCCATGGTTGTTTTTAGATTCTGTTAATAAAGTCAATGTAATGCGCATATTGCCGGTTGATTTCCTCTTCCTTCAGCCTGAAATCTTCCAGCGTGTAAACATGAACGCCTTTTTTATCCTTGGGGTTGAGGTCGAGAAAATGTTGAAACCGGGTAAGTGCGTCGTTGGACAAATGCATGTTAAAACGTTTGTAGATTTGTGCCACCACACCGACCTGGTCTGTTACGAAGTCGTCAAACTTCAGGTCGATGATTTGGTCTTCTTTGTTCAGTTTCTTCCGGCTTTCCATAAAGCGTTCGAAAAACAGGCGCCACAGTTCGGCTTGTTCATGGCCGGTGCGCACGGGATCTTCGTGGTCGCCGTACAGCGAACGAACCGACGAGATCAGGCTGGCCGTTGAAGCCACCACTTTGGCCGGGTGGCGGTGTGTCATAATGATGCGTGCATCGGGATATACGTCAAACAGCTCAGGCAGGCGCATCAGGTGCACGGGCGTTTTCAGCAGCCATCGTTCCGACTTCACCCCTCCGGATTGCAGGTACTGCAAAAACCGTTTGTGAAACCGCATCGTTTCCAGCCGGTCGGCTTCATGTAAAAACCAGTCCATGTACGAAGGCAGGTAAAACTGTGCTGTAGGCTGAAACGAGTTAAAATCGAGGGCGTTGATGGACAGGCATTCCTGTGGCGAATCAGCCGTCATATAATGTTTCAGCTGAAAATCGGGTACTAGTTTGAACAGTTGGTCAAAGTCTTTGGCTACCCTTTTTATTTGTTCGTTATCATGAAAATTATCGGGTTTTGGCGCCGGGTAGGGGAGTAAACATTCCCAAGCCAGCACCGAACGGTTTGCCGGGTCTTCATGCATCAGAGCATGCAGGATAGTTGTTCCGGTGCGCGGCATGCCAATGATAAAAACGGGTTCTTTTATTTCCGTCTTTTCGATATCGGGATTCGCTGCCAGCACCTGTTCCATTTTAAAGCGTCCATAAAGGGTGCGCTCGAACAGTGTTTTGGCCGCCAGGGCGCCAAACGGATTAGCTCTTCCCTCTTCTTTAATGGATTTAATCAATAGGCGAAGGCCGGTTTCCGTCTGTCCGGGCAAGGGGCCGTCAAAGGCAGCTCTTTTTCTGGCTTTGGCAATAATGGTGTCGGCGTCCAGTTTAAAAGGGTCCAGACCGATTTTTTTCAGTGTTTTACCAAAACCATTGATACTTTTCAGCATAGAGGTTCGCTTGATGTGCAAACCCGGTTGTTTGATAAGGGCCATCTTACGTCAGTTGCTTGAGTTTTTTCGCCAGGTTCAGGTCGCCTTTTATTTTGATCTTGCCGGTTAGGGTGGCGATCATGGGTTTGATCTCATTCCTTTGGAGTTTGCCGTATGTTTCTTTACTCATGATGATCGTACAGTCGGCTTCTTCATCTTTGTCGGACAGCACGTTTTCGTCTGATGACCCGTCAATCAGAATGATATCGTCATCTAATTTGAATTTGAGCTTTTTTCCCAGCGGTTCTATCCTGGTTATTTTTTCGGCCAGCTCGAGCCGGATTTTTTCGATTTCCATGGTGTAAAAATAAAAAGATTTTCTCTTTCCGGCTTAAGTCACAGACTTAATTCCAAAACTTTAAGAAAGGCTATAACTTATCTGTAACAAAGTCAAATGCTTAAAGATCTATTGATTTAAGTTGCAAGCCAACAGGAGCCTATATCCGGCTCACGATCTCATAGGTATCTCTGGCGATCATCATCTCTTCGTTAGTAGGAACCACCATTACTTTTACTTTGGAATCGGGAGTGCTCAGCATGGCTTCTTCTCCCCTGATGTTCAGTTTATTCTGATCGAGTTCGAAGCCCAGAAATTCCAGGCCGTTCAAAATGCGTTTTCGGGTTTCGGTATCCATTTCTCCGATACCTCCGGCGAAAACAATGATGTCCACACCGCCCATGGCTGCTGTGTAAGCGCCAATGTATTTTTTGGCCCTGTAGGCAAACATTTCGAGGGCCAGTTGTGCCCTGTGGTTGCCCTGGCTGGCTGCATTTTCAATATCGCGCATATCGGAAGAGACACCCGAGATTCCCAGCATCCCCGATTTTTTATTTAAGAGGTTACTGGTCTCCTTGATGCTGGCATCTTCTTTTTCGGCCATATACAACAGGGCCCCCGGATCAATGTCACCGGTGCGCGTACCCATGATCAGCCCTTCTGCCGGCGTCATGCCCATAGAGGTGTCGTACGATTTCCCGTTTTTGATGGCTGCCATGGACGAACCGTTCCCAAGGTGGCAGGTGATGATCCGTTGCTTGTTGATGTCTACACCCAATATGTCGCAGGCTCTTTGCGAAATATATTTGTGGCTCGTGCCATGAAACCCATAGCGGCGCACCTTGTATTTTTCGTACAAAACAAATGGGACGGCATACAGGTACACATGCTCGGGCATCGTCTGGTGGAAGGCCGTATCGAAAACGCCTACCTGCGGTACATCGGGCAGCAGTTTTTGCATGGTATAGATACCAGCCAGGTTGGGCGGGTTGTGCAGGGGTGCCAGCTCAACGCATTCTTCCAGGGCTTCTATTACTTCGTGCGTAATAGGTACGCTGCCGCTGAACGCTTCACCACCATGTACTACCCGGTGGCCTACGGCACCGATCTCATCCAGAGATTTAATGCTGCTGTACTCATCGCTTACCAGGAGGCCCAACACTTCTTCAATCCCTTTCTGGTGGTCAGGAATATGTTTGTTTATTTTCAGGTCGGCGCCGCTGTTACTCTGAAGCTTAATGATGCTCTCTTCAAGCCCGACTTTCTCCACAAGGCCTTTGGCAATGACTTTATTTCCGGGCATATCCACCAACTGAAATTTGATGGAAGAACTGCCGCAATTCAATATGATGATCTTCATTTTTGATGAATTTAAAACGGTGGCAAAAATAGCTAAAACGGGGGATTAATTAAGTTTTTTAACGGCCGAAACATTGTCGCCGTCATCGTATTCGATAATAAAGCCCAGTTTTTTGAATACGGTGATCATTCCTTTGTTGTCTCTGGTAGTTTCGGCATACAATGTTTTAATGCCGGTAACTCGTGCTATTTCTTCGCAATAGGCGGTCAGCTTATGGCCCAGCTCTTTATTTTGCCAATCATCGGTAACTAAAACAGCATATTCTGCTGTTTCCAGGTCCGTGTCGGAAATCAGCCGTCCTACGCCAATCAGTCGTTTACGATCTTCGTAATCAATTTCTGCCACAATGCCCATTTCCCGGTCATAGTCGATGTAACAAAACTGGGTGGCTATTTCATGCGAGTTATAATGAAAATTATACCGGAAACGTGAATAAATAGACTCTTTGGAACAACTTCCCAGCATCTCCAGCCACAGGGGCTCGTCTTCGGGTTTGATGGGGCGCAGGGTCACCGGAGTTCCGTCACGCAAAACGTCCTGTCTGATAAGTCTTTCGGGGTATGGACGTAAAGCCAGGTGTGCATATTCAGGTGTATTCATTCCCAGCGCTTCCTGATCTACTACAATCTGTGCGTCGAGAGCAATCACATCATCTTCTGTGACGATCAGCGGGTTGATGTCGAGTTCCTGAATCTCCGGATAGTCGGCAGCAAGATAAGATAAGCGGATCAGTACCTCAATAAGTTTGCTTATGTTTTTTGGTTTGCTCCCTCGATACCCTTCCAGCAGCGGGTAAACTTTCAGCGACTGGAGCATCTGCGTGGCCAGTCGTTCATTCAGGGGCGGAAATTCCAGCCGCCGGTCTTTGAACAATTCGGCTTTTGTGCCGCCCATACCAACCAGCATCACCGTTCCGAAAATAGAGTCTTT
>DGOT01000085.1 GCA_002389465.1 Bacteroidales bacterium UBA4459
CTCGGTATTCATATGGCACACAACTAGCTAATAAACACAATATCCAAATTTAAGTAAAAAAAACGATTAAACAATTAGCAATGAAAATGATAACCGAAATTAAGCAATTGTAAACGAAAGTAAATGCTTATAAACGAATGTAAGCACGTGTATCTACATCATCCATGTTTTCCGTTCACCGCCGCGAGTTGAGGGAGGGTCCGCTATCGAATTCCATATTTTGGTGATAGCGGATAGGTTGAAAATACAAGGAAGGAAGAATCATTGATCTTGCCTGTGCTGATGCGTTGGCTCAATGATGATGACTGACGCAGTCCGACCGATTGCAGGCGAGCATAACAATTAGGATCGTAGAGCTTTACGATGTGCAGAGGGACGATGCTCTTTGGAAAGATCGGGAGATTCGGGTGAAAAAATCCGTTGGAGCAGCAAATTTGGTAACAGACTTGACTGATCAACCTCTGGTCAGCTGTGTGATGTAATCTTATAGCTGGGTCTGGCGACAAATTTCTTTTTCCGACAACTGATTTTGAACACATTATAACTAAGTCTAATGCTTCTATTGCTTCTTCAATCTAAATTTCATAATTTAGTTGCAACTTAAAACCCTATTATGAAAAAATTAATTCTTGCATTAAGTATAATATTGTTCGGATTTATAACTAATTTATATTCACAATTATGTCTGCCTCAGGGAATAACCTTCTCTACTCAAGAACAAATCGATAATTTCCAGACAGATAATCCTGGTTGTACTGAAATTGAAGGTTCTGTTACAATTAATGGAGATAATATTACAAATTTAAATGGGTTAATAGATTTGACATCAATAGGTGGCGATCTCGAAATTGGTGAATTATCAGGTGGGAATCAGGTTCTAAGTTCTTTTAGCGGTTTAGACAATTTGATGTCAATAGGAGCTTCTTTGCTCATACTTAGAAATAATTCATTACTCTCATTAACTGGATTAGAAAACCTTGAAAGTGTTGGTGCCGGCCTTTGGGTTTTTTGGAATGATGAGTTACAAAATCTGGCTGGATTAGAAAACTTAGCCAGTATAGGCTATGAGTTACAAATAATTGATAATTCTTTACTTACCAGCATAATAGGTCTTTCAAATCTAAATTCAATAGGTGAATACGCGTTTATTGAGATTTCGGACAATGATCTATTAGCAAGTCTTAACGGATTAGAAGGATTAACAACAATCCCTGAGCATCTCTGGATATTATCTAATAATAGCCTAACTGATCTTTCAGGGTTAGATAATATAACTTCTGTTGGATCAAGTCTAGATATTAGAAATAATAATTCATTGATTAATTTCAATGGACTTGGTAATTTAACTTCAACTGATCATTTCCGTATTGATAATAATAAGATGTTAATGAACTTATTAGGGATAGGACGTTTGACTTCTGTTAATAATCTAGTTATAGTTGATAACACTGAACTAAGCAGCTTAAATGGGTTAAATAATGATCTTGGTATTGAAGGATATTTAATGATAACGGGTAATTCAGTGCTATCAAATTGTGCTGCTGAAAGTATTTGTAATTATATAGATACACCATCTGGAGAGATATATATTAGTGATAATGCTGTTGGTTGTAATTCTCAAGAAGAAGTGGAAGAAGCTTGTGAAACAATTTCTATTGAAGAGTTAAACCTAACTCATAGAATTACGATTTACCCGAACCCCTTCTCGACCTCAACAACCCTATCATACTCTCAAAAGCAACCTTCAACAGTACAACTCAGTGTATTTAA
Source organism: Bacteroidales bacterium UBA4459 (assembly GCA_002389465.1). GTDB lineage: Bacteria > Bacteroidota > Bacteroidia > Bacteroidales > F082 > UBA4459. The sequence goes on from DGOT01000085.1 coordinate 1,771, forward strand.
CCAGCTCGGTCAGCTAGTTTACCAGCACTCAGAAGATCAGCAGCAGGGTTCTCAGCAGCTGCAATGGGACGCGCAGGGTCAGGCTGAGGGCCTCTATTATTACAGGCTCCAATCAGGTGAACAGGTTGCTAATGGGAAGATGGTGAAGGTGAGGTAAGACAGATTTACAGCAAGTTTATTAAGCTGATCCAACTCTTTTAAAAGCTCATAAAAACTTTTAGATATCTACCAGGTTAGGGCTACGGATAATCTGCCACTTACACATTAATATTTGTAAGGTTTGTTTATTTGCATGTAGGTACGCCAAACCCTTGTGAACTCAATTTGATTAGATTGCAAGGAATACGCTACTTCGGCCTCGTGGTTTGTCTCAAAACATGTCAAGGTCGTCAATTACTACAATTCGGGGTACTCTCTCATTTATCTTAGCCATTAACGTATAAAAGCGTACCTTTGCCAAAACTAATTATCACTTAAAATAAAATATTATTTATGGGAAGATCGCAAGAAACATTCAACAAAAAGGAAGTAAGAAACAAGAAAGAGAAAAAGAGAAAAGAAAAAGAAAAGAAGAAGCTGGCTAAAAAAGAAAGCGGCAAAAATAGCATGGACGATATGATCGCTTATGTTGACGAAAATGGTATGTTGACCTCCGAACCTCCCGATCCCACCAAAAAGAAAAAAAATATTAAGCTGGAAGACATCGAAATAGGGACTCCTCAACGAGCCGAAGAGGAATTCGACCCTGTTCGAAAAGGAATTGTTTCTTTCTTTAACGACTCAAAGGGTTTTGGTTTTATCAAAGACCTCGAAACCAAAGAAAGCATCTTCGTTCATGTAAACAATACACTGGAAGAAATAAAAGAAGGAAACCTGGTCAGCTTTGAAGTGGAAAAGGGCCACAAAGGTTTAGCTGCTATCAAAGTAAAAATTTCCAGGTAATCATATCCCGGTCATTAGTTCAAAATTATACTTTGTACACAAATGCATTGATGTTCATGCCCGAACCTACCGAGGCAAAGAGCAATACATCACCCTGTTCGATAGTATGGCCTTTAAAATGCTCTTTGCGTACCAGATCCCACAAGGTAGGTATGGTGGCTACCGAACTATTTCCTAATTTGTCTATACTCATAGGCACCATGTTTTCAGGCACTTTCCTGATGCCGTAAAGTTTGAAGAAACGTTTAATAATAGCATCATCCATTTTTTCGTTGGCCTGGTGAATCAGTATTTTTTTTACTTCATCAACAGTTCTACCCGATTCCTCCAGTGCGGCTTTCATCGCCTGCGGAACATGGTTAAGGGCAAATTCATAAATTTTTCGCCCATCCATTTTAATGTTAAGAAGGAGGTTGTCGGCATCGGGACCATAACTGGCTCCGTAGCGTAAGTAATAAGCTTCATCGAATGTATAGCTTTCCGATGCATAAGCCAGAATCCCGGAGTTGTCATTCGTCTCTTTTTTCGAAACCACACAGGCTCCTGCCCCATCCGAATAGATCATCGAATCCCTGTCGTGTGGATCATTAACACGACTTAATGTTTCGGTACCGATGATTAGGCAGTTTTTTGCGATCCCCGATTTAATGTAGGCATCTGCCTGAATGATTCCCTGGATCCATCCGGGACAACCGAAAATAATGTCGTAAGCAACACACGAAGGATTCTTAATTTTCAGATTGTGTTTTATGCGTGCTGATATACTTGGTAATATATTCGATTGCTGGTTATTAATGGAAACGTCACCAAAATTATGAGCTACAATGATTTGATCGATTGATTCAGCATCAATACCGGCGTCTTCCAGAGCTCGCTGCGCAGCAATTGTTCCCATGTCCGAATTGCACATCTCCTCTTTAGCATAACGTCTTGATTCAATGCCTGTGATTTCAAGAAACTTTTGTATGATCTCATCATTCCCTTGCGGAAGCTGTGTTTTTTTGTCGTCATAAAAAGTATTGCTCAAAAAATCGGAATTGTCCTTGGCAATGGTCGGGATGTAACTTCCCGTACCACTTATTTTGGATGTAATATGCATATTTACTATCGTTCGTTAACTATCAAAATCGTGCAAAATTAGCATAATTGAAGAACATGTGAGGAAACAATCGGAATCGAGTAGCTTTTTTTTCAAACCAGACTGTTTTATTATGTTTTGTAAGTATGACGGAGTTTCTTCGTCTAAGCTATTATTCGACACTAATTTAATACACTAGTCGTTTATAAAACAATAAAACACAAATGGTAAAGACAAAAATAACGATACTTCTTCTCTTCCTGCTTATGATCCTTGGTCTGGTGTCGTGTAAAAAAGACAACACGCCCGAAAGAACAGAAGGAATTGGCACAGGCAATGTTGCGCCCGATTTCACTTTACCCGACATTTCCAATAACGATCAGTCGCTTTCCGATTACAGGGGAAAGCTTGTGCTCGTACAATTCTGGGCCTCCTGGTGTTCTTTTTGCCGGGCTGAAAATCCTGAGCTGGTCACTCTGCTCGACGAGTACAAAGAGAAAGGGCTTGAAATACTGGGTGTTTCGCTGGACACGGAAAGTGATAACTGGATGAACGCCATTGAAGATGACCATCTTAATTTCGTGCACCTTAGCGATTTAAAGGGTTTTAACTCACCTATTGCCGAGACCTACGAAGTAAGTAACATTCCGCAAATGTTTTTAGTTGATGAGAACGGTGTAATCATCCTGATCACGAGTAGCACTTCAACCGTTGCCGGCAAAGTAGAACAGTATTACTAAATTCCGTTTTCTTAATTCCGGACGCTTCAAAGATTGTATCAAATCATAGCTTTCTTATTTTTGTACGTGATGAATGAGGTACTTCAAATTTACCTGGCCCCTTTTCAGGGGATAACAGGAGTCGTTTTCAGGACGATCTTTACACAACATTTCACGGGTGTCGATAAGCTATATACCCCGTTCTTTACGGGTATTTACAAAAAGAAAAACCTGACAACCCGTTCCGATGAACTGGATGTAACCCAGTACCGTAAACGTCCTTTAGTACCTCAAATTCTGAGCAAAGATGCAGAAGAAATCATGCGTTTTTCCACGTATTGTGCCGAAAAGGGGTTTGATGAAGTAAACTGGAACCTGGGATGTCCCTATCCCCGTGTAGCCAACAAAAAAAGAGGTTCAGGCATGTTGCCCTATCCCGATATGGTGGCAGAGCTACTGGAAAATATGCGGGGGAAGCTACCGCTGAAGCTCTCGGTAAAGTGCCGGTTGGGGTACTATTCGGCTGATGAAATATTTGATCTGATTCCGATTTTTAATGAGTACAAAATCTCAGAGTTGATTATTCATGCCCGCATTGGCAAACAACTATACAAAGGGGAAGCGGATACGGACACGTTTAAAAAATGCATTGACTTATGCGCAACTCCCCTGGCCTATAACGGGGATATTTTTGCAGCGGATGATCTCCGAAGCCTGCAGCAACAATTCCCTGCAGTTAACCGGTGGATGATCGGCCGTGGATTGCTGATGGATCCGTTCTTACCGGGAGACATAAAGGGAATAGTTTTCGAAGGAGACCGTATGACCAAAGTACAACAATTTGTCACGGACCTGTATCTCGCTTACCGGAAAAAAACGAACGACCGCCTGCAGGCTATCAGTGTGATGAAAGAGTTGTGGGGATTTCTGCAGTATTCATTCGATGACCCACACAAAGTATTTAACTACATCAAAAAGTGCAAATCGTTTGATGAATATGAGCAGGCAGTTTCGGGTATTTTTAATCGGCACACCTGGCTAGGAGCTGAGGGGAAGCGATTTAATTCCTCAACAGCTTGAAGGTGTCCATATCTTTTTTCTGTTCACCGACCAAACATAGCCATTCACCGATTTTTTATTTACATTAGTGGCGTTGCAACGTAGTTTTGCCTTGTAAACCACGTAAAGAAAGTTAAAATGGAAGAAAGAAGATCATCAATCGACAGAAAACTAATAACAGCCATTATCCTAATTGCAGCAGGATTATTATTGATGCTTAGCACATTTGATCTCATTGATCTGCCGCTATGGCATTACATCATGAACTGGAAAACATTCCTGATTGCTCTCGGTTTAATATTGGTTGTTTCTCCTGAACACCGGACAACCGGTTATATACTGATGGGACTGGGCGTTCTTTTCTGGGTACCCAGTTTTTTGGGAGCCAACGTAAGTCTACACCAGGTATTCTGGCCGGGGGTATTGATAGCTGTCGGATTGATCATTATCAGCAGAAGAAGAAAACAAGGACATCATGCGGCTAGAATCCGAAATGAAGATGGTTCTATAGCCACCGACTATATAAGTGATATAGCAATTTTTGGCGGAGGTGTGTTGCGCATCGATTCGCGAAACTTTAAAGGAGGAACTTTAACTGCCATATTTGGCGGACGCGAGATCAACCTGAAATCTGCCCTAATATCACCTGAAGGCAGCGTTATTGATGTATTTACTATGTTTGGAGGTACGAAACTTATCGTTCCCGATGATTGGCAGGTGAGATCGGATGCGGTTTCGCTGTTCGGGGGGTTTTCCGACAAACGTCCCGTAAAACCTGAAGCGGCAGCCGAAAACAAAGTGCTGCTGATAACCGGCATGGTCATGTTTGGCGGAGTAGAAGTGAAAAGTTTTTAATGAGCTGTATCACAAAAGAATAAGAAAGCGACATGCACAACCCGATTGCTAAAAATAAAAATTACCTCTTCACTTTTTTCGTTTTATGGCTGGCTATCATCGGTATCCATACGGGAGTTATTATTTTTTTATACCAGATAGAGTGGCGGATAAGCCTTACTGACGCTGCTGTATTTAACACAACTTTTGCCATTCTGGGATACAACCTCTGGTATGTTATCCGGTTTAGTTTACGTGAGAAGAAATCAGCTTTTGACCTGGTTACTAATCATCTTATGGTGTCCGTGGTTATTATTGCCGCCTGGCTTGTCATAGGGTATTTTACCATGAAAAGCTTATATGGTATTAACGAGTCGTATATACAGTTTTTAAATGACAGTTTGTTGTGGCGGGCAATCACAGGCATCTTTTTTTATCTCTTCTTTGTTCTTTTCTATTATGTGATCATTTACTACGAAGACTTACAGGACAAACTGAATGTGGAAGCCGAACTGCAAAACCTGGTAAAAGAGGCCGAATTGAACGCTCTGAAATCGCAAATTAACCCTCATTTTTTATTCAACAGTTTAAATTCAATTAGTTCGCTGACCATTACCAACCCTGAGGCGGCTCAGGAAATGGTTGTTAAATTATCTGATTTTCTGCGTTATTCGTTGAGCCATGATAAAGACGAAAAAGCCAGCCTGCAGGAGGAGATTGAGAACCTGAACAGGTATCTGGATATTGAAAAGATTCGTTTTGGAAAACGTCTCAATTTCATGTCGGATATTTCGGAAAATTGTTATGGTTTTGACATTCCGAACATGATCCTGCAACCATTGATCGAAAACTCGATCAAGCACGGTGTATACAACAGTACCGAAGAGGTGTTGGTGGAATTGAAATGTACCTCCGATGATCATTATTTTATTGTGGAGATCAGCAACGAATACGATCCTGAAGCCGTTAAAAAGAAAGGCCAGGGCATTGGCCTGAAAAACATTAAAAAGCGGTTACAGTTAATCTACCGACGCGATGATTTATTTGAGACCGCAGCCGATGGTAACATATTTAAAGCTATATTGAAACTCCCTAAAAATTAATTCAAATGAATAAATTGCGTGCCCTTATAGTTGAAGATGAAGCTCCCGCAAGGGATTTGATCAAAGCTTTTTTAAAAGACCATAACCAAATTGAACTGATCGGCGAATGCGATAATGGTTTTGATGCCGTAAAAACCATTAACGATCAAAAACCCGACCTGGTTTTTCTCGACATACAGATGCCAAAACTGACGGGCTTTGAGATGATTGAATTACTGGACGAAATACCCGAGATCATATTTACCACAGCTTTCGACCAATATGCCATCAAGGCTTTTGAGCTGAATGCCGTTGATTACATTATGAAACCATTCTCGAAACAACGCTTTGCCGAAGCAGTTGAGAAAGTCAGCGAACGTCTGAAACAAAAAAAATCGGAACCTAAAGCAGAAAACTTCGCCCGCAAAATGAAGGAAGAGGTACGTGAACTGGAACGCCTTTTTGTCAAGACGGGCAGCAAAATTGATGTGATCCCGGTAACGGAAATTGCACGGATAGAAGCGCAGGATGACTATGTGTACATCATCACGGCTAAAGGTAAATTCTTGAAAAAAGAAACCATGAATTACCTGGAAAAAGCGTTACCTGAAAATACGTTTGTACGCGTACACAGATCGCATATTGTCAATATTAATAACATACAGAAAATTGAAAAGTACGGTAAGGACAGTTCTGTAGTCATCCTCAAAGACGGAAGCAGCGTACAGGTAAGCAAGTCGCGTATCAAAGAGCTGAAAAACCAGTTGGGGTTTTAAATAAGCTTGATAAGTTTCACCGGAAAAACTTGTTCCGGCACCTTGAAGTTTTGTACCTTAGCAGGTATCATAAACCTTCCGAACATGAAAACTTATCTGCCGAAAACAATTTTATTTCTGTTTACCTTATTTTTTCTGACTTCCCATCCGGTCTTTTGCCAGTGGAATTACTGGGGCGATGCCATCGCTTTGACCGATTCGCTGTCGGATAACACAAACCCGGCGATCAGATATGTTCATTTTGCTGATCCGGGCTATTACATGTTCTGGGAGAAATCAACTGAAACAACTTCTACCACCATTTATTACAAAAACTTTTACCAGGAAGACGAGCCGCACATTTTCATGACTGCCGAGGGAGTTCATTATACAAATCCACAACTGATTGATACAAAATATTATCAGTCGAACGACACATTGTTTTATGTTTTCTACGAATCGGACGAAGAGGGATATAACAATATTTATTACCGGGTTTATAATGAAGCCGGGTTTACCGAGCCCCGGGTTTTAACAGAGTCTACAGAAGAAAAAACAGATTTGCTTTGTAATAACTTTGGAAGAATTGCCTGGATAGAGCAAAACAGGATCATGCATGCAAAATTGGATGTCTATACACATATTATAGAAGAGGCTGTTGTGATCGACTCAGGTAACTGCTCTTTTCCATCTGTCATCCAAGCTGATGACGAATGGATGGGGTATGACGTTCCTGCTGTAGCATGGATTAAAGAGGTGAATGACAGCTCCCGGATCATGGTACGAAAATATAATCAGCAAAACGGATGGCTCGAGCCCGAAGTTGTTTTTTCAGGCCCCCAGTGCCTGAATCTTTCGTTTTGCACCGGCATCGGAACGCCTGAAATACTATCCTGGGATTATTTTAATGATACAAGCTGGCACGTTGTATACTATGACCTCCAGGACGATTTAACGTACATACCTGAATTCGACCTGAATGAACCTTTTTACCCTAAATTTTATTCCGGAATCATTCCGGTCAGCAAGTGGTTTGACGTTGGAATTTGTAGTGTTGTTTACCTGCATGCCGACTCATCAGATATTTATACCTCACCATTTTATTACGGCGTATGGGCGCCAATTGAAGAATATCAAAATGTTTCCGGCTCTGCTAATCTGGTACGTAACCCAAAAATAATCAGCGGGAAAGTCATTGGTTGCAACCAGTATTTTATCAATATATGGGAGGAACAGGTAAACGATCACTGGCAGTTAAAATATGTAACGGCACATGAATGTTTGAGTATGATGGAAGAAAAAAATCTACCGTCCCCGCTGGATTTAAGGATAAACCCAAACCCGGTCAGTAAAGAAACAAATATTTCATTTTTATTGGACAGGCCATCTGATATTATGCTCTCTATCAGGGATTTATCCGGGAAATTGGTGTCTGCGGTAGCTTCCGGTAAGCTGAACGCCGGACAATATGTATACGAGTGGAACGGAACCTCGCTGGCTCCGGGAATTTATATAGTCACTTTACAAAATGGTTCGGTAGTGACAACGAAAAAATTAATCCTTTCAAAATAAACGCCATGCAAAAGCCAACACATAACGATTATCCGGTTAATTCTTTGGTCAGACAAAGATGGAGCCCACGGGCTTTTAACGAAAAACCAATTGATAAAGAAAGGATGTACAGCTTGCTGGAAGCTGCAAGGTGGGCACCTTCAGCTTTCAACGAACAGCCATGGCGCTTTATCATCGGGTTGAAAGGAGATGGTACATATGAGAAAATACTGGGAACACTCGTTGAGTGGAACCAAAAGTGGGCCGGAAAAGCTCCTATGCTGGTTGTGAATCTGGCAAAAAAAACATTTACCCTAAACGAGAAACAAAATGTAACGTTTAAATATGATCTGGGCCAGGCGGTATCCTTCATGTGCCTCGAAGCTATGAATCATGGGATTTACGCACACCAGATGAGCGGTTTTAGTCCGGAAAAAGCTGCTGAAGCATTTCATATTCCGGCGGACTATCAGGCGGTTTCGGTTACGGCTTTTGGCTATTACAGTAACCCGGATGAACTACCCGAAGACATGTATAAATCAGAAATGGAAAAAAGGGTGAGGAGACCGTTAGACGAAACGATTTTCTTTGGTGATTTCGAAAAATAAATTACAATCTTTTATCATTTTTCCGTTTGTATAGTCGTTCGCACACAGTACATTTTGGTTACTTTTGAGCCTTAAAATTACGTTTCATGAATTTAAAATCTATTTTACCTCTAGTGCTTGTTGTTGTCTGGGTGTGCACTTCCTGCGATCAAAGCCACAAAGCGGCGAGATCGCAAAAAACGGAAACGGCAAAGAAGACCGTTAAAGTTCCCGCTTTCAATGCTGATTCTGCTTATTTTTTTGTAGATAAACAAGTTGCTTTCGGCCCGCGGGTTCCGGGTTCGGCACCACACGACCTGTGTGCTACCTGGCTGATTGAAAAATTCAGACAGTACAGCGACACGGTGATTGTTCAGAAATTTAAAGCACGAACTTATGATAACGTAGCGAGAAATGGGAAGAACATCATTGCTTCGTTTCAACCCGAAAATAAACACAGGGTTCTGCTGATGTCGCACTGGGATTCACGCCCGTTTGCCGATCATGATCCTGACCCTTCGAAACACCGTACACCCTTTGATGCGGCCAATGACGGAGCCAGTGGTGTCGGTGTATTGATCGAAGCAGCCCGCCATTTTAGCATCCAGCAGCCTGATGTAGGTGTGGACATTCTTTTATTCGACCTCGAAGACTGGGGGCCCCCTACGGATCTGGAGCTCTATAAGGACGAATACTGGGGCCTCGGTTCGCAATACTGGTCAAAAAATCCGCATGTTTTAGGGTATGAAGCTTCGTTTGGCATCTTGCTGGACATGGTTGGGGCTGCCAACCCAAAGTTTAAAAAAGAATATTTTTCCCTGCAGTATGCACAGTTTGTAGTGGATATGGTTTGGGAGCGGGCTTACGGTCTGGGTTACGGTGATTGTTTCTTAGATGAAGAAGGTACCGCCATCAATGATGACCACGTGTATGTAAACAAATACGCCCGGATTCCTTCGATTGACATCATCCATCTGGACCCTGCTTCTTCCAACAGGAGTTTCTTCGAATACTGGCATACAACAGGCGACAATATGGAACATATCGATAAAAGAAGCCTGGGAATGACAGGTGAAGTTATTTTAGATGTAGTTTATTACCAATAATAATCCTGAGTTCCGGGTTTAAAGTTCGGAGTTGTTCTTTCCTGTTTTCCGCACTTTTTGAACTAACACACTTAATGTGCTGGTTTTCAGATGCAATTCCTTATATCAGGGTGTCTCATAAGTCATTTTACCCAAAATAACGGGCTTTAATTGGGTATTCAGGTTTAAAGATCAGCAGATAGCATTTTTTTTAATCATAACATCCGTAATGTTTTCTATTTTACGTATGCCCTCAAGCCGGGCTGGCTCTTACTTTTTTTCTTCAGCAAAAAAAAGTAAGCAAAAAATGCCGCCGCTGCTGAAAAAATTGCTATAAATCATGGCATTCCACTAAAAGAAAATAACTCCCCCGATTTTAGTTTTGTAAGTTTTTTGGCACAAAAAACAACAAAAAACTTTATCGGGGTCAAACAGATTTTCTTTTTTAACGTTCCATTCCATGATTTTCTTAACGCATTTTTTCAAAGGCGGGGTTCAGCCATCCTGATAGTCAGGCTGATATAAGTGGTTTTGGCATGACAAACAAAAAATCAGGTAACAATTTCAATAGCAGGTTTCCATTAAAGCTCATCAATCTACCCAAAGCAAGCCTGCGGTGGGCTTCCCAAAACAGCGGGTTGGCGTTGGGGTGAATGACAAAAGGCATACAGATACGTGCAAAAGCGTTTACGTTTCGGCTTCAAATATTCAGGCGGGTTTTGCGGGTAAGCCCGCCTGAACGGTGGTAGTCGGGCAGGCATTTGAATGCGCCTCTTTTGCCGTAGATGTTGCCTTTTGTCAGAGCGCGAGGGAGCATTTGTTTTGGGTCACTTTCTTTGGTTCGTTTCTTTTTGATAAAAGAAATGAATAAAAAAAAACTTTCACAGGTATCTCAGTGCGACAAACAGGATAATCCTTAATTCGGGTTTAAAGTTCGGAGTTGTTATTTCTTGGCTGGAAATAAACGTTTTACTAGAAAGGTGTAATCGTCAGGCCCACTGAAAACGGAGCCATAGCCGGCCCACTCCCTTTTTCAAATATATCAGAGAACTGGTAATATCCGTACAAACTGACAAATTTATACCCGATTCGGAAAGTAGCGCCATACGACCATTTCTGAAGCTGACGGATGGTTTTTGTTGTTTCTTTCACCATGATCTGCTCATCAAAGCGATCGCCTTTATACTTTTGCTTGCTGTCGATCAAATAACCTACCTTAAAACCCGGCACGATCTTAAGGCCGTTTTTCCATCTCAGTTTTATTTCAACCGGTAAATCAATATAAGTAAGGTTAATTTTGGCTTTTCTGTACTCCACATCACTTGGTATGGAAACAAATTTTATCGTATCATCTTTAATGTCTTCAATGAGCGAGTTTGAATACATGTTGTGATTTCTGATACCCAACCCGATGGCAAAAGAGACTAACTCCTTTTTACCGATTTGCATGTTGTATTGCATAAATCCTGTAGCCCCTTGCTGTATGGTTCTTAATTCAAAAGACTCATCCATGAATGGCTCTTCCTTGCTAAATATCCATATATCGGTAAATACGTCAGCGCCAACAGTAAATTTTCGTTTAGCACTCTCACTGATTACCTGCGAGAACGATTCGAAACTTAAAAGTACCAGTACTAGGGTTATGAGAAAAATATGCGGTTTTTTCATCTGATTAAATTTTATTCTTATTCTGTGCGCAAAGATAGCATTTGATATGACAAAATACCGAACTATTCCTGCAGCAATTCATCAAGTATTCGTTTCATTTTCCCCGAGTTCCACCTGGCAGCCCCCTTTTTGCTTATAACTACCTTTCCATCTCTGCTGATAACAAATGTGGCAGGAATACTTTCTGAAGCAAAATCACGTGGAGCACTCCTGCTAAAATAAAACGGAAGGTCATTATACTCGTGTTTACCGGCAAAATCTTTTACTTTATCAGGTTGTTCGCCGGTTACTAAAACAAAATGAACTTTATCTTTATATGTTTCATGCAATTCATTAATTCCGGGAAGTTCGCCAATACAGGGTGGACACCAGGTTGCCCAGAAATTCAGAAATACAGGTTTGTCCAGCAGTTCGTCCAGCAAGACGGTATTCCCTTGCATATCATATACCTGCCAGTTGCGGGCTTCATCACTTATTTTATACTGGCTGCCGGCGGATAATTCGGATGGAGGCAAGGCTGTAATTCTTGTGAGCCATGACGAAACTTCTTTTCGAGTTCCCGGAATGATCAGCAGGATGATGAAAACAATAAAAAGAACGTCGGTGAAAATACTGAACGGTTTTTTCTTTTTAAGGTAGTTTTTCAGGTAATTTTTTAGTGAAAAAGCCATAGGTCAGGACGGAAATATCAATGTTACGGTTTGGTGAGTTGTGCCCTTCTGTCCAGCAATTCGTCTATTTGCTCAGCTGTGAGGTTCGGGTCTTTCAGTATTTCGTCAATTTTTTTAATGTCACTTTCGGAAGTGTCAATCTCAACTACCGGAACTTCTTCTTCGGCTTCGATAAAATCAAACTCTTCACCCAATTCTTCTCTGAGTTGTTTTACCAGTGTCCGTACCATTTCTTTAACAGGCGCGCCAAACTGCCCCTGTAGCTGGCTGGCAATTTGATCTTTCATGTCCTCGTAATTGTTAAAAAAGAACTGAAACTGCTGCAACATGTTCTTATCAACCCCCGGAATATCATCCATCGATTTCTCTTCCACCAGTTTTTTAAACAGCCTGAAAAGCTCGTCTAGGTCGTGTCTGAAATTTTCGTCTTCCATGATAACGCCAAAATTAGGTATTATTTAATTTTTCCATCGTTTTGTTAACGGTTATTAACAAACTAAATTATACATATCAAAAATTAAACCAGGCTTTTATTCTTCTTAAGAATGCCATTTACAATGGAAATTAATAGGAGGGAAATGCTGATGAATACCGACACACGAGCAATATAGTCACCGTTTTTAACATAATATGTCAATTTGTCGTTCACATTGATTTGTTGGCTGATTACAGCAGGCTCCCAATAGGCGGTTTCTTGAAAGACGTCGCCACGTTGATTGATAAATGCCGAAATTCCGGTATTTGCCGAACGGGCAACACTTCGGCGCGTTTCAATGGCCCTCAGCACCGAAAAGAGAAAATGTTGCCGGTGACCGGGCGTATTTCCCCACCAACCGTCGTTAGTGATGACAAAGATGAAACCAGCGCCTTCGTTGATAGTATGTGCCACAAATTCGCCATAAACCGATTCGTAACAGATAACAGGAGCTACTTTGCGGTTTTGTTGGTCGGTTAAAACAAAAATTTTGTTGTCGGTTCCCAGCGAACCTATGGTGCCACCCAAATCAATAGCCAGATTTTCGAGTGGTTTTAAAATACCCCACGAAGGCATGTTCTCCACTCCCGGTGTGAGTTTCGATTTGTGATATAATTGTATTTGGGAAGAAGTATCAATTAAAAGAGCTGTATTGTATGCGTAATAATAATTATCAGTATCGGAAAATCGGCGGGCAGCATGGTTTCTCTTTTCGCTTTTTTTAATTTCCCGGTAGGTGGAAGCACCAATCACGATGGATAGCTGTGGATGTTCTTCTGTATATTGTTTGAGTTTGCTGATGAGGGGGGACCATTCGATATGGCTTTCCCAGATACTGTTACTGCCACCATACAGGGTTGACTCAGGAAACACTATAAAATCAGTTGTTTCCGCAACCTTCATGTCTGCCAACGCAAGATTTTTCTCAAGAAGCACTAGGGGATCTTTGTTGTATTGCTCGTTATAAGGATCCGTATTGGGCTGTACCACAACCACTTCTATAGGGTCTTCTTTTTCCGTGTACTTATCGTACATGATAAACGAAACAATGATCGGTACAAACAGCAGCAGTACAAGCAATACCCTGTTGGCATTCAGCCGCATACCGGTTACCTGTTTAAGCCCAAGCTCGATAATATGGTAAGCCACAATATTTACAATAATAACCCAGGCGGTACCTCCCAACGTTCCGGTGTATTCATACCACTGGATCCATTTCGGGGTGGAAGCGAATACATTGCCGAGGTTGAGCCACGACCATGTGAGTTCCCAGTTCATATGGAAATACTCCCAACTGATCCAGTAAAACAACAGAATAAAGAAACCCGTCCGGTTTTGTGAGAACCATATTTTACTTCGGTGGAAAAGGTAAAAAACAACTGCCACGAAAAGAGAGTTCAGAGCAATGGCCAGGATAGAGCCCACATCGGTTGAGTACCATATCCACCAGGTGGTTAATGCGTTCCAGATAAAAAATGAAAGCCAGGCATACCAGAACATGCCTTTTTTTTTCGCGTCGCCCAGATACTGTTGAATGAACAACAATGGAACGAAGGCGACAAAAATCAACGGGGCCAGACCATGTTCGGGCCAAGAGACAGCTAACAGAAGTCCGCTTAGCAGGGATAATAAAAACAAATGAACCCGTTTCATCAATTTAATAGTTGAAGTGCTAATTTAATTCAATTATTCATACATCCGGGAAGCCTTTGTTAAGTTGTTGTTAAAGTTGGAGTTCTTAAACAGGGAGGTTTTCTTGCAGGAATGCTGTCACTTTAGTCCAAAACCCTTTTTCGTGATGGCAATCCGAGTGCCCTCTGTCGGGCTGATTCCATAAATGAACTTTTCCTTCTTTACCTGCCCGGTACAATTTTTCGGCCTGTTTATAAGGAACCGTAACGTCTTTTTCACCGTGGATCAGTAAAAATACGGCCTCAGAATTATGGATGTGTTTTTGCGGAGCGATGTCAGAAAATTTAAAACCTACTTTATGCTCCAGATAGCTTAAGGTCAGCTTAATGATCGGCGTGGGAATGTAATGATCGCGTAGCTGTTTTATCATCACTTCGCGCGGGTTGGCGAAAGCCCCAACGGTGATAACGGCTCTGATACGCTCATCATGTGCTGCTGCATAGATGGAAGCCGCCCCTCCAATAGAAAGGCCGATGAGGCCTATTCTGCTGTCATGAATGAACCCTTTTTCAAAACCATGATCAATAACTGACCGGATATCTTCAGCGAATTTCAACATGGTCGAAAAACTATCTTTATCACTGCTGCCATGGTTTCTCGAATCAAACGCAATCAGGTTGAAGCCTTTCTCGTGCAAATTTCTGATGTACGGCATCATCCGTCCGGCATTCCGGCCCCAGCCATGTATCAGGATGATAGTCGGCGCTGCATTGTTGCCGGGGATCCACCAGCCGTAAAGTACTGTATTGTTGTTTGCCGGAATCTGTATCTCTTCAAACGGAATGTCAAAATCATCCGGAGTTTTGTCGTGTATTCTGACCGGATTTTTAAATGATTTTGTGATCATTAGAAATAGTCCCAATGAGGCGGCCAGAAGAAATAAAAATATCCAGACAAATATCATAGCCATGCTTTAATACAAAAAGTCGTTATACGGATATCTGACGGAATGAACATCGCGAATGTGGTTGTAAAGCATGTCTTTGAATGCTTTAAAATTTTCTTTGGTTTTAGCTGAAAGAAAAATACACGGATGGTTGTCTTTGGCCATCCAGCTTGTTTTCAACTCTTCCAGGCTGATATTTTCTCTGGTAGCCGGTGTCAGGTCATCCTCCTCCTTTTCAATAAAGGTGTAAGCATCAATTTTATTAAACGCCATGATTACCGTTTTGTCGCCGGCACCAATCTCTGCCAGCGTTTTATTTACCGTTTTAATCTGGTCTTCAAATTCGGGATGCGAAATGTCCACCACATGCACAAGGATATCTGATTCACGCACCTCATCCAGGGTAGATTTGAACGACTCCACCAGCCCGTGCGGCAGCTTTCGTATAAAGCCGACGGTGTCAGATAACAGAAACGGCAGGTTTTCAATAACAACTTTTCTAACTGTCGTGTCCAGTGTGGCGAACAATTTATTTTCGGCAAAGATGTCCGACTTGCTGATGAGGTTCATCAAGGTAGATTTCCCCACATTAGTATAACCCACCAGTGCAACCCGCACCAGTTTCCCTCTGTTTTTACGCTGGGTGGCTTTTTGCTTGTCAATCTGTACCAGTTTCTTTTTCAGCAGGGCTATT
The DNA here is from genome assembly GCA_002389465.1 of Bacteroidales bacterium UBA4459. Taxonomy (GTDB): domain Bacteria; phylum Bacteroidota; class Bacteroidia; order Bacteroidales; family F082; genus UBA4459. The sequence goes on from DGOT01000085.1 coordinate 17,549, forward strand.
TTATCGCGGATGATCCGGCGGTCGGTTTCAATTTCTGTTTCTCCGGGTCCGCGGAGGCCAATACCTCCCCGCTGCCGCTCAAGGTGCGTCCACATACGAGTCAGTCGGGGTAATAAATACTGGTATTGAGCCAGTTCCACCTGCACTTTGGCATGAGCCGTCTGGGCACGTTTGGCAAAAATGTCGAGGATCAGGTTGGTGCGGTCGAGGATTTTGCATTCCAACATCTTTTCCAGGTTACGGATCTGTGAAGGGCCCAACTCATCGTCAAATACTACCAGGTCAATTTCCGCCGCTTTCACGTACTGCATGATCTCTTCCAGTTTGCCACTGCCCACAAATGTTTTGGAATTGGCAGTGGACAATGCCTGCAGAAAACGGGCTTCCACTTCGCCACCGGCTGTCTGAACCAGAAAGGCCAGTTCATCAAGGTATTCATCTGCTTTCTTTCTGTCAATGTTGGCAGTGATCAGACCGACCAGCACCGCTCGTTCAGGCTGTTGTTTAAGGCTGTTCTCTTTTTTCTCCAGCATTTTTTCTTCCGCTTCAAGCCCTGTTAGTAAATTTTTCTGTAACCAATTATCTCCCGTACTTCACGGACGGTTTTTATAGCGCTTTCATTTGCTTTTTCTGCCCCCATAGCCATCAGCTTTTTAATATAAGCATCATCGGAAGAGAGCGCCTTGATCTTTTCACGGAAGGGTTCTGTAAAGGCAATAACATCTTCAGCCAGCTGTTTTTTCAGATCACCATACCGGATTGTACAATTGTTATATGCCTCATCAAAATGTTTAATAACATCCGGTTTTGACACCACTTCCATTAAAGAGAATAAATTTTGAATGGGCTCGGGCTTTATCTGGTTCATCTCAGTAGGTCCGCTGTCCGTTACCGCCCGCATCACTTTTTTGCGGATGGAAGCAGGGTCTTCGCCAAGGAAAACAGCATTGCCTTCACCCTCCGATTTACCCATCTTTCCACTTCCGTCAAGTCCGGGTATTTTAACCAGTTTGTCGCTGAAATTAAATGCACGTGGTATGGGGAAGTAATCTACCTTATACATACGGTTGAAACGGCGGGCGAAAGTGCGGGTCATTTCCAGGTTTTGCTCCTGGTCTTTGCCAACGGGTACCAAATGAGATTTATGAATGAGAATATCGGCAGCCATCAGCGTGGGATAGGTGAGCAGGCCGGCATTGACATTACTGGGTTGTTTGCGTGCTTTTTCCTTAAAAGTGGTCACCCTTTCCAATTCGCCGAGGTAGGCATTCATATTCAGGAAAAGGTATAACTCGGCAACAACAGGCACATCGCTCTGCACATATAAGGTAGCTTTTTCGGGATCCAATCCGGCTGCCAGGTATTCAACAAAAACCTGCTTTACATTTTGTTGTAGGTGATCGGGTTTGGGGTGCGTGGTCAGCATGTGGTAGTCAGCAATGAAAAAGAAACACTCGTTGGTTTCCTGCATCTTTACAAAGTTCTTCACAGCTCCAAAGTAATTACCCAGATGTAAATTTCCTGTGGGACGAATACCGCTTAATACAATTGCCTTTTTTTCCATGGCGGCAAATTTAGTAAATTAAGAACAAAAGGATAAAAAAAGAGAAGCCCTAAAGCCCCCCTTCCTACAATTCAACGAACGTTTAATTATTCATTGAGTTTCTTTTTCACGAGGTAGAAATCAACTTTCTCATCAAAATCACCGTCAATACGTTCCTGCATTTCGTCCAGAGTTTTTGGCGGTGGAACGATTGCCAGTTGTCCTTTATTCCAGTCCAGTGGCAGGGCCACACCTTGTTTGTCGGATACCTGCAACGCGTAAAGTGCTCTCAGTATCTCATCCATATTTCGGCCTACATTCAACGGGTAATACATGATCAGGCGGATTTTTTTAGCGGGGTCTATAAAAAATACAGCACGTACGGCAGCGGTTTCGCTTTCATTGGGCTGTAACATTCCGTATAATTTCGATACGTTCATGTCGATGTCAGCAATAATCGGGAAGTCGAAATACACGCCGGTATTTTCCCTGACATTATTGACCCAGGCCAGGTGTGCATGAATACTATCGATGCTCAAACCCATAAGCTCAGTGTTCAGAGCATCAAATTCGCTTTTACGTGTGGCAAACCCACTCATTTCGGTTGTACAAACCGGCGTGAAGTCAGCCGGATGCGAGAAGAGCACGATCCACTTGTCTTTGGCATACTCCGAGAGTTTGACAGGTCCTTTGGTAGTTACGGCTTCAAAATCAGGAGCCGTGTCGCCGATTCTCGGCATCTGGTTTACGGTAATATTCATTTCTTGTTCCATGATAATTTATTTTTTTAGTTATTAAATTTATTTTCTGTTTTGCTGAGGCAAAGATGCGCATAGTTGTAACATAAGTCAAATCAATAATATTTATTATATCATAGATATTGTCTATATTTGTCACATGATAACATTTATTCAACTGGAATACATCACGGCACTCGACACTTACAGGCATTTTGCCACAGCCGCCGATAAGTGTTTTGTCACGCAACCGACACTGAGCATGCAGATCAAAAAACTGGAAGAGGAATTGGAGGTAGTACTTTTCGACCGGACTAAACAACCGGTTATCCCGACTGAACAGGGAAAGCAGGTAATTGCACAAGCACGGGTAGTGTTGCAGGAAGCGGCAAAAATAGAAAACCTAATCAACGATCTAAAGCAACAGGTAAAGGGTGTGTTACGGATAGGTTTGATCCCTACTGTTGCACCATATCTTTTACCCCTGTTTGCCGGTAATTTCAAAGTAACTTATCCTGATGTTGAGCTTATTGTGGAAGAAGCCGTTACCGAAAAAATTGAAAAAATGTTGGAACAGGACACCCTGGACGTGGGAATTGTAGTCACTCCGCTACATAATAACCAGATTATAGAGCACCCAATATATTACGAGGAAATGCTCATTTATCACCATGCCGGACATCCGGTGGCACAGCAACCTGTGATTAAAGTGAATGAAATTGATCCGAATGAGATTTGGCTGCTGGGCGATGGCCATTGTTTCCGCAACCAGGTGATCAATTTTTGTGATCTTAAAAATATAAAAACCAGTCAGCTACCCTTTAAATTTGAAGCCGGTTCGATAGATACGCTGATGAAGATAATTGACCGGGAGGGCGGCTACACACTGATCCCCGAACTGGCGGCTTTGGAAAAAGAAGGATCGAAACAGATAAAGAGTTTTGATGGCATCACTCCCTTGCGCGAAGTGAGCCTGGTTTACACACGTAAGTTCGCCAAAACCCGGCTGATCGAATTGCTGGCCGAAAGTATAAAACAATCCGTACCGGGAAAACTTTTGGACAGAGAAAGAGGTTCGGTGGTAGAGTGGAGGGAATAAACTTGACAATGTGTTCTAATCATTCAGGCAAAAACAGCGGTTTTGAAGCCAGCTTGTTCCACCATTTTGGCAATAGCTTTCAGTTCATCCTCACTCAATTTTTCAAGGTTGTCAGCCGGGGTACCCCGCTCAAATGTATAGATCATCACCGATTCAGGTTGTATTTTTTTGACAAGATGCAACCATGCATCTAACTCTTCTGTCGTTGTATTGTCGCTGTATTGCCCGTTGTATTCGCCGCGGAAAAACAGAGTTTGCAGAATCAGCTTACCATCAAAAGCAAGAAGGCCGTCAACAATCTTTTTAAAGCTGATGCCAGCAGCCGGCTGATTGATCAGGTAAAATGTTTTTTCAATGCCGCTGTCCAGTTTCTGGATATTCAGCTCGATCTTTTTTAATGCTTCAACTACTACCGGCTTATGTAACATACTGGCATTTGAAAGAACACTGATTTTTGCTTTCGGCGCATATTGGTTACGGATATTGATCGTGTCATCAATAATGGCTGCAAAGTCGGGGTGTACCGTAGGTTCGCCGTTACCGGCAAACGTAATGGTGTCCGGTTCGTTGACGGTGCCTTTTAACTCTTTGAGCTTTTCGGTGAGGCGTGCAATCAACTTTTCCCTTTTGGGCAAAATAATCTTTTCCCCTTTTTTGATTTCCGTCCACCCGCATTCGCAGTAAATGCAATTGAAATTGCAGTATTTACTGTTGTCGGGCAGGAGATTGATGCCCAATGAAACACCCAGCCGCCTGCTGTAAACAGGCCCGAAAACCACTTTATCAAATAAAAATCCTGCCACGGAAAATGTTTTTCACAAAAATAGGTTTAAATTTGATTTTGATTCTGCCATGAATAGCTTAAGCGATATAAAACGACCTGTTAAAGAAGAACTGGCTGCCTTTCAGAAGGTTTTCCGCCGTGCGGTAAAGTCTAAAGTACCTCTGCTGGATGTAATCATGCGCTATATTTTAAAATCGAAAGGAAAGCAGATGCGCCCCCTGATTGTTATTTACAGCGCCAAACTTTTCAACAATGTTAATGAATCCACGTACCGCGCAGCTACGCTGATTGAACTGATGCATACGGCTACCCTCGTCCACGATGATGTGGTGGACGACTCTTCGCAGCGACGGGGCAGATTTTCGATCAATGCACTCTGGAAAAACAAGATTGCCGTACTCGCGGGCGACTACCTGTTGTCGCGGGGACTGCTGGTAGCGCTTGAAAGCAAAGATTATCATTTGCTGGAGATCGTTTCGGGGGCAGTGAAAGAGATGAGTGAAGGGGAACTGCTACAGATTGAAAAAGCACGGAAACTGGATATTGAAGAAGATGTGTATTACGACATTATCCGTAAAAAGACCGCTTCCCTGCTGGCTTCATGTTTTGCCACCGGTGCTGCCTCGGCCTCTGCCGGTGTCGATGTGGAAAAGATGTGGAAAATCGGCGAACTGGCAGGTATGGCCTTCCAGATAAAAGACGACCTGTTTGATTTTTCCAAAGGGAATGCTACGGGCAAGCCCACGGGCATTGACATTAAAGAGAAAAAAATGACCCTCCCACTGATTTATGCATTAAACAAAGTTTCCATAGCTGAAAAGCATAAAATGATCCGCATCGTAAAATACCACAACACGAGCAGGGAAAAAGTAGACTGGTTGATTGACCGGGTTGCGGAATCAGGTGGCATGGAATATGCCCGCAAAAAAATGCATGAGCTGACCGATGCGGCCATTGAACTGCTCTACGAATTTCCGGAAAACGAAGCACGGCAGGCTCTTGAACAACTGATTGAATATTCCGTTGACCGGAAAAAATAATTCCTGATTATGCTTTTTCCAAAGTGAAAGAAAAGGTAGTCCCTTTTCTGTAATTACTCCTTACCGTAATTGTTTGCCGGTGCGCTTCGATAATGTGCTTTACAATAGCCAGCCCCAAGCCTGACCCGCCTTTCTCGCGTGAACGGCTGTAATCGGTGCGGTAAAACCGCTCGAAAATACGTGGCAAATTTTCGTCAGGAATACCGATACCGTTATCGGATACTTCAACCAGGTAATTGTCGTGGAAGTCATAAAAAGATATGTCAATCTGATTATGTTCCTCATCTCCATATTTGATGGCATTGTCGATGAGGTTGATAAATACCTGGCGGATCCTGCGTTTATCGGCATGAACTTTTGCGTTCCTGAACGGTGATTTTATAATTATTTCTGCTTTAAATTCTTCGGCTTTCATTTCCAGAAAATCTACAACCTCTCTGGTAAGTTCTATCAGGTCAAAATTTTCCTTTTTTAATTTCAGCTCGCCCGACTCCAGTTTGTTGATTTCTTCCAGGTCTTCTACAATAGCAATCATCCTGTTGACAGATTTTTTGGCTTTTTTCAGGAACTTTACATTAATCTCCGGGTCATCAATACCACCATCCAGCAGAGTGAGGATGTAACCTTGAATGTTGAAGATGGGCGTTTTCAGTTCGTGTGACACATTACCAACGAATTCACGTCTGTATTTGGCCATCTGTTTCAGTTCATCAATTTCTTTTTCCTTTTCTTCGTTCCAGTCGAGAACTACCTGGTTCACCATTTCCAGTACATCTGCCGACTTTGATCTCTTTTTCAGTTCTTCTTTCTTGCCAAGTTTGAGCCGCCCAATGGTTTTATAGATGATCTTGATCTTCTGATAGATGAATTTTTCCAGCGAATAATTGATGATCACGAAAGAAACGATAAATACGACCACCAGTGTCAGAATAAATGGCAAAGGCTTAAAAAAATCATAAACGATAACGATCAGAATATCGAAAACAGCTGTGATGAGCGTAATGACCGCGGCATTGACAACAGCAATTTTTTTTGGGTTGGTGTTAATCATCCGATTTTTTCCAGTTTATAACCGATTCCTTTTACGGTGCGAATATAATCAACACCAGTCTTTTCCCTGATCTTACGCACATGCACATCTATGGTACGGTCGCCCACGATCACATCATTACCCCATACTTTGGAAAAAATTTCTTCGCGGGTAAACACTTTATTGGGTTCAGAGGCCAGCAAGCGCAGCAATTTAAATTCCTTTTTCGGCAACCGAATTTCTTTATTTCCTTTGAATACCAGATACTGCTCCCGGTCGATCACCAGGTCGTTGACGCGCATAATATCGAATTTGCCTTTTTTAGCAGACCGGCGAAGCAAAGCTGTCAACCGGCTGATCAGTACTTTAGGCTTGACGGGTTTCGATACGTAATCATCGGCACCGGATTCAAGTCCTGATATTTGAGTAACATCATCAGAACGTGCTGTTAGGAAGATGATCAGAGTATCATCTAGATCCGGGTTTTTTCTAATTTTTTTTACCGCTTCAATGCCATCCATTTCAGGCATCATTACATCCATAATTATCAGGTGGGGTTTTTCCGAAGACGCTTTTTTAACAGCTTCCAAACCATTGAAAGCAGCACTCACCTGAAATCCTTCCTTTTGCAAATTATAGGTTAAAAACTCGATAATGTCCTCCTCGTCATCTACCAGTAAGATTTTATAATCGCTTTTATTCATCAATTATCGTTTTCAGAGATTGTAAAGCTAAAGTATTTTATTCTTCATACAAGGGCAAAGACAGCAGGTTAAATTTAGGTTAATTTTTGTTTTTACCTTTGATGCATGAGAATTTCTGCAGCCTTTATTATTATTTTCCTGGTTAGTTCCCTATTTTCCGGAGCCCAGGAATTCCATGGAGGGGTTTCTGCTGGAGTTGTGGGGTCGCAGGTAGCTGGCGATGGTTATTCGGGTTTTCATAAAGGAGGCCTGTATGCCGGTGGCTATGTTAGCCTGGATGTGAGCAAACGGTCAGCCTTCCAGCTGGAGATTACTTATTTTATGAAGGGAAGCCAGGAGAATCCGAAAGAAAAAAACGGGTACACTAACTATCTGTTCCGCATTAACTATATTGAAATACCTGTATTGTACCAGTTCAAGATCGGCAGGTTCATTATCGAATCCGGACCTTCGGCAGGCATTTTAACAAGTTATTATGAAACCGATGCGAATGGTTACGAAATAAGCGATGAATCGGGGTATAACAAACCGGCCAGGTTAACGCTACAGATAAATGCTGGTCTGAGGTTTTTTATCACCAAAAAATTCGGCGCCGATTTCCGCACCAACAATTCGTTACTGAACCTACGGTCGGAAAACACTACGGGCGATGTCTGGCGCCTGTGGACATATGGCCAGTTTAACGATTCGTTGGTATTGTCGTTTTTCTACCAGTTCAAATAATTATGCTTTCCATTTAGTCATCCGGGTAAAGTAATTAATCCGTTTGTGTAACTTTGCCTGCAAACCAGCATCCGTTTGAAAAAGATATTGCTCATACGATTCAGTTCTATTGGTGACATTGTACTCACATCTCCTGTTGTTAGAGTATTAAAAACACAACTTAGTTGCGAACTCCATGTGCTGACAAAGTATAAATTCTCCTTTCTTTATACAAACAATCCTTACGTTGATCATGTGCATACCTTGCAAAATGATATCGACGAGGTATTGCCCATCCTGAAATCAGAAAACTTTGATTTTGTGGTTGACCTGCAGAAAAACCTGCGTTCGTTCCGGGTAAAAAAAGCATTGGGTAAGCCATCGGCTTCTTTTCCGAAGCTAAACGGACAAAAATGGCTGCTGGTGAATTTTAAAGTAAACCGGATGCCTGTGCGGCATATTGTTGACAGATATTTTCAGGCAGTTAAGGATTTATCGGTCACCAACGATGGAAAAGGGCTGGATTATTTTGTTCCTGAAAACGCCGATGCAGATCCATCATCCATCAATCCGGGCCTTTCGGAGGGCTATATTGCCCTGGCCATCGGCGGGCAGCATACAACGAAGATCATGCCGGTGGAGAAACTGGTAGCGGTCATCGAAAAAATAAAATTTCCGGTAGTGTTATTGGGCGATCAGTTGGACAATACCCGTGGGGAAGAAATCGTCAGGCAATTGAACAAGTTGAATGTTTACAATACTTGCGGGCAGTATTCCCTTGATCAATCGGCTTCAATTATACGGAAATCGTCAGCGGTTATTTCGCACGATACCGGCCTGATGCATATAGCTGCCGCATTTAAAAAACCTGTTGTCAGTGTCTGGGGCAATACTGTTCCGGATTTTGGCATGTATCCTTATATGCCTGATGCTCCTGAGTTATCGATAATAGCAGAAGTAAATAATCTGAAATGCAGACCTTGCAGCAAACTGGGATATCAGAAATGTCCTAAAAAACACTTCAGATGTATGATGCTCCAAAACGAAATGTTTATTGCTGAAAATGCCAACAGGTTAGCGGAAGCCAGCCTATAGAAAGTCTTTCCCAATGGCCACAAAAGGATTGTGCAGCTTTTCGTAGTTAATGGCGGTTTCCGGTCCGTGGCCCGAATAAACTGTAGTTTCATCAGGCAGAGTGAACAACTTGCTCCAGATACTTTCCTGCAACAAGTCGTAGTTCCCGGTCGGTAAATCAGTACGTCCGATACTCTGGTAAAAAAGCACGTCCCCGGTAAGCACAAAACCGGCTTCTTTTGCATAAAAACACAGGCTGCCATCAGCATGGCCAGGTGTATAAAAAACTTCGAGAACTGATGTGCCAAAACGAAGCGGTGTGTTTTCATCAATAAAAATATCTATCGTCTTAATTTCGTCCAGTTTAATGCCAAACGTAAGGCCATATTCTTTGGCATGCTTTAGAAAATCTTCACATTCTTTATGCGCAGCCAGTTTTATATGATACAGGTCGGCTACAAATTTATTGGCAATAATATGGTCGATATGAGCATGCGTGTTGAGCAGCAAAACAGGCTTTAATTCATTCGTAGAAATGAACTCTTCAAATTCAGTTTTCTCATTTTCATAATACATGCCGGGGTCAATAATGAGGCATTCTTTAGTGTCATCGTAAACAACGTAAGTGTTTACCTGGAAGTCGTTAAAACCAAATTGCTTAATATGCAGCATAGTTTGAAATATTTCTTGTCAAAAATACATTATTAGTTCTTACAACCATCATCCCTGACAGAGTAATATTTTGGTTTAAATTTTGTTATAAATTAGCATCTCACTTTTTTACTAATTGTGACCAGTACAAAAAGCAGGACATACAGAATTGTTTTGTTTGGGTGGGTCTTATGTTTTTTACTCCTGTCTCCAAACATATATTCCCAGTTTTACAATGGGATGAACATGACTTTTGGCAAAAACAGGGTGCAGTTCAATGAGTTTTTATGGACATATTATAAGTTCTCTGATTTCGACACTTATTTTTATCTGAATGGGAAAGAACTGGCCCAGTTTACTGCCGAATATGCCAACGAACAATTGCCGCTAATGGAGTCCAGGTTCGAGAGTTATCTGGATAAAAAATTACAATTCATCATTTTCAACAACCTGACTGACCTGAAGCAAAGCAATATCGGATTGATCACCAACGAAACGTACAACACCGGAGGAATTACGCATATTATCGGCTCCAAAGTATTCCTTTATTTTGATGGTAATCATGTGCATTTTCAACAGCAGATCAGGGCGGGGATCGCCGAAGTATTGTTCAACCAGATGATGTTTGGTGGCAGATTGGGAAAACAGGTGAAAAATTCTACGTTTTTTTCCATTCCCGAATGGTACCGAAAAGGCTTTGTATCATACATGAGCCAGGACTGGGATGTGGAATTTGATAACCGTGTGCGCGATGGAATTTTGTCGGGCAGGTATAAGAAAGTGAACAACATCAACGGGATAGATGCCGTTTATGCGGGCCATTCTTTATGGCGGTTTATTGCGGTTAAATACGGTGAAGCCGCCATTAGTAATATCATCCATATGACCAGCGTAAGCAGTAGTGTCGATAAAGGGATTATGTATGTCCTAGGGATGCCTTTTAAACGACTTATTGAAGAATGGCAGAAGTTTTATATCGAAGAATACAAAGAGTTTGAAAATAATGAACGGGATCCTGAGGGTTTGTTGCCGGTAAAATTTAAAGATGAGGTAGTCTATGGACAGCCGCACGTTGATCCATTCGGGAGAACTCTCGCTTATACCGCCAATGATTTTGGGAAATATAAAATTTACCTCTACGACTTACAAAGACACAAACGTAAAAAGATATTTAAAAAAGGAACCCGCATCAACACCAAAACCGACTACAGTTATCCGTTACTCGCCTGGCATCCGACAGGTAAATTGCTGGCGTTTGTTATCGAGCGAAAAGGGATGCCCTGGTTGTATCTGTACAATCTTGAGGAAAAGAAAATGACGAAACAAATCATCTATAACGTACAGAAAGTAACCGATCTTTCTTATTCAGATGACGGGCGGTTTCTGGTTATGTCGGCAGTGCAAAAGGGCCAGAGTGATGTATTTGTTTTTAACATTGCGGCCAGCTCGTTCCGCAAAATCACTGATGACATTTACACCGACCTGAGCCCCCGTTTCATCAACAGGTCAAGTCAGATCGTTTTCAGTTCCAACCGCGATAACGACACCCTGGGCTTACAACCCGCATCAAATATTGAATTTAACAGCACGTTCGATCTTTTTGTTTATGATTATAAACATAACACACAGGTGCTAAAAAGGATTACGCAAACACCCATCACTAATGAAATTCGGCCCGAGTCGTATGGGTATAACACCATTTCGTACCTGAGCGATGAAAACGGTATATACAATGCATACCTGGCAACACTCGATAGTACGGTCAGTTCGGTAGATACGGCCGTTCATTACAGGTATTTCATCCGTTCAAAAGCCGTAACTAATTATACGCGGAATATCATAGATCAGCACGCATCGGTTTCAGGTGGAAAAAAAGCTATGGTTTATTACCATGATGATTTATACAAAATATATGTCAACTCCACTCCTTCCTACGAAGCAAGCTCATCTCTTGCGTTGAAAGATACCCGCTATATAGCTTCTATAAAAAAGAAATTTGAAGAGGAGCATATCGGACAACTTGCAGTAAAAAAGAAAAATACCATGCTGGAAAAACCTGAAGAGCCGCAGCAGCAGCAAGTTAAACTGAAAAGATTCCGGATGGTGTATGTAGATGAAGATGGGACAGAATTTACGGGAACCAGAAAAGACAAACAAATGATGGACAGTGATGGAAACCTCTTTGTAGTGAATCTGGCAGGCTCAGGAATAGAAGACGGTAAATTCAAAATTCCCAAACGGTTAAATTACAGAGTGGAGTATTTTCTGAACGACATGATCTCGCAAATTGATTTCAACTACATCAATTACAGCTACCAACCATTTACCGGAGGCGGAGGCCCGATTTACCTTAATCCCGGTTTCAACGTGTTTTTACAAATGGGTGTCAACGACCTGATGGAAGACTACCGGTTCGTGGGCGGGGTAAGGCTCAACTTCAGTCTCATCAATAATGAGTATTTATTTAGCTATTCCAATTTAAAGAAGCGATTGGACAAGGAGATCGTTTTTCATCGCAATACACTGGAAGGAACGAACGGTTATACGCTGATGCGTGTGCATACGCACGAATTGTTTTACATACTGAAATGGCCGTTTACAGAAGCACTGAGTATACGCGGAACAGCATTTTACCGGAACGATATGTACGTCACAATGGCCACCGATCAGATCAGCCTTGAAACACCTACGGTTTATGAACACTGGGCCGGGCTAAAGGCCGAGTTAGTATTTGACAATACACGAAGTGTCGGACTAAATCTGTATTATGGTTTGCGGTATAAAATATTCGCCGAGTACCACCAGTTACTCGACATTGACAACACCGACAGAAACCTGATTGTTGTAGGATTCGATATCCGGCATTATCAAAAAATACATCGATCATTTATATGGGCTAACCGTATAGCCGGTAGTACTTCGCTCGGTAATGAGAATCTGATCTATTATATGGGAGGCGTTGACAATTGGTTGTTCCCGGTTTTTAATACCTCAACACCGATCGACCGCGAACAAAATTATGCCTACCAGACATTAGCCACTAACATGCGGGGATTCAATCAGAATATTCGTAATGGAACCAGCTTTATCGTGCTGAATTCGGAATTACGGTTTCCTTTGTTTCAGTATTTCTCAAAAACGCCTTTAAGCTCGGCATTTCTGCGTAATTTTCAGCTGGTTGCCTTTGGTGATATCGGAACTGCCTGGACTGGCACAAGCCCTTATTCGTCTGAGAATTCGTTGTATACAAAGTATGTAGACAGCGGGCCCTTACACATTTCGGTTGAAATGCAAAAGGAACCTTTTGTCGGTGGTTTTGGCTTTGGGGCAAGGATTCATTTGCTGGGATATTTTATCCGGGGAGATGTTTCCTGGGGTGTAGAAGATTATAAAATCCGTGAACCTGTATATTATTTGTCATTAAGTCTCGATTTTTAACAAACTCCTTTGTTTATCACCCTTCCGGATTTTTGTTGTCTTGGGTTAAAATTCATCTGACAAAATTGTGCCAAAATAGGTTGCTATTTTTTTTTAAGCTTTTTTAAAGTTATAAAAACTTAATTCCATGCGTTTTACTTTTTATCCACTCCTCCTTGTTGAAAAATAATAACAAAGTGTATTGGGTTTCTGTTGTATATTGCAGCTCAATAAAGGCCCGCTTTCCCTTTTTATAACATATAGATACACAGGCTTTTAACTGGTAAACAATTTTAATAAGCGCACTTATTATGGAGAACGATCTTTTCTTAAATTTTGAAAGAAAAACAGAGGTAAATCAAAGTATAGAGGAAGGTTCCGAAGAGCGGGGAAACGATTTTTATGAGAAAGTACTGGATAAAAGAAGACAATCGGAAATGAGAGAAGAACAGGTGGAATTTAAAGAAGTCCATATTGAGGTTATGGAAAAAAGAGCGGATGAAAAAAGTGCAGACCCGGAAAAAAAAGAAGCCCCTTCAATAAAGCAATATACACATGAAGAAGTTTTAGAAACTGCCACAGAATATTTTAAAGGTGATGCTCTGGCTGCAAGCGTGTGGATGAATAAATATGCCCTGAAAGACAGTATTGGTAATATTTACGAGCGAACACCTGAAGACATGCATCGCAGAATTGCCCGTGAAATTGCCCGGATAGAGCAAAAATACCCCGATCCGTTAAGCGAAGAGGAAATATTTCAGGTGTTCGACAGGTTTACATACATAATACCGGCAGGAAGCCCGATGGCAGGTATCGGAAATAACTTTCAGATTTCTTCTCTGTCAAATTGTTTTGTAATTGGTAACGACGGCGATTCCGATTCTTACGGCGGTATCATGAAAACTGACCAGGAGCAGGTACAGCTGATGAAACGCAGAGGCGGCGTGGGCCACGATCTTTCACATATCCGCCCTACAGGAAGTCCGGTAAAAAATACCGCTTTAACATCTACGGGGGTAGTACCTTTTATGGAGCGATATTCCAATTCAACCAGAGAGGTCGCACAGGACGGAAGGCGCGGGGCTCTTATGTTAAGTATCAGTGTAAAACATCCTGATTCGGAACGATTTATAGATGCTAAGCTGGAGCAGGGAAAAATCACGGGAGCTAATATTTCGGTAAAGCTCGATGATGAATTTATGAAAGCGGTTAAAGATAATAAGCCGTACGTACAACAATTTCCGATCCAGGCTAAAACATCTAAATACGAAAAAGAAATTAACGCACAGGATTTATGGAAAAAAATAATTCATAATGCCTGGGCTTCGGCTGAACCTGGAATTTTGTTCTGGGACACCGTGATCAATGAATCAATCCCTGATAATTATGCCGAACATGGATTTAAAACTGTATCAACAAATCCTTGTGGCGAAATTCCTTTATGTCCTTACGACAGCTGCCGTTTGATTGCTTTAAATTTGTACAGTTACGTTAAAAATCCCTATACCAAAGAGGCTTACTTCGATGGTGATCAATTTATAAAACATGCCCACATAGCCCAGCGCATTATGGACGATATTGTTGATCTTGAAGTAGAAAAGGTTGACGCCATCCTGGGTAAAATCAACACCGATCCTGAAGCGGAAGAATTAAAATATGTGGAAAAACGTTTGTGGGAAAAAATCAAGGAGAAATCAATACAGGGACGCAGAACCGGCATCGGAATAACCGCTGAGGGAGATATGCTTGCTGCTCTGGGCCTTACCTATGGATCGGAAAAGGCTATTAGTTTTTCAACGGAAGTGCACAAAATACTGGCTCTGGAAGTTTACCGTTCTTCGGTTGATCTGGCAGAGCAAAGAGGAGCTTTCCCTATTTTTGATTATAAGAAAGAAGTGGAGAATCCCTTCATTCATAGAATTAAAGAGAATGCGCCTCATGTATATGAGAAAATGAAAATAGTCGGCCGACGCAACATTGCCATGCTTACTATTGCGCCTACCGGAAGTGTAAGTATCTGTGCACAAACCAGTTCGGGTATCGAGCCTGTATTTATGGTTGCCTACAAGCGCCGCCGAAAAGTAAATCCGAATGATAAAAATGTGGTGGTCAGCTTTATAGATGAGGTAGGTGATGCCTGGGAAGAGTATAACGTGTTTCATCCGAAATTTGAAGTGTGGCTGAATACAAACGGATATGATGTTGAAGAAGTTAAAAATATGCCCGATGACAAGTTGAATGAGGTCATTCAAAAATCGCCATACTACAAAGCTACTTCAAACGATATCAACTGGGTGAGCAAAGTGAAAATGCAGGGAGAAATCCAGAAATGGGTAGATCATTCCATTAGCGTAACAGTAAACATCCCAAATGATGCCACAGAAAATTTGGTAAGCGATATTTATCTGACGGCCTGGGAAAGCGGCTGTAAAGGAATGACTATCTATCGTGACGGCTCCAGGGCAGGTGTTTTGCTGGAAAAAGATAAGGACGATGATAAAGATGAATTCCGCGAAACCAAAGCACCACCGCGGCCAAAAGTAATAGAAGCCGACATCATTCGTTTCCAGAACAATTACGAAAAATGGATGGCGGTTATCGGTACGATTAACAATAAACCGTACGAAATCTTTACCGGAAAAGCAGACGACTTTTACCTCCCACCCGGGATTGAAAAAGGCTGGGTTGTGAAAGAGAAAATAAAAGGCAAAACAACNNTATTGGAATTATGCCCGGCTGATTTCAGGTGTGCTGCGCCATGGTATGCCACTGCCTTATGTCATCGACCTGGTATCTAATCTGAATGTGAACGAAGATAACATCAACACCTGGAAAAACGGTGTTGTACGTGCATTGAAAAGATACGTGCCTGACGGAACAGCAGTAGATACAAAATGCCCGGACTGTGGCGAACATACACTTGTTTACGAGGACGGATGCCTTATCTGTAAATCATGCGGGCATTCCAAATGCGGGTAATCATATA
>DGOT01000062.1:0-947 GCA_002389465.1 Bacteroidales bacterium UBA4459
TGAACAAACCATTTTCCGGAACTGCGGAACAGCCGAGATAACCGACCAGATGACAGGTGTGGGTTACTTGAAGACTCTGTCTTATGTGGATGCTGACCGTATCGGCGTGGACGGCTGGAGCTACGGCGGTTTTATGACTGTTTCGATGATGTTGAGAGAACCTGGTGTCTTCAAGGCAGCTGTGGCCGGCGGCCCGGTGATCGACTGGAAATATTATGAAGTGATGTACGGAGAACGGTATATGGATACACCACAAACCAATCCCGAAGGCTACAAAAACGCCAGCCTGTTGAATTATGTGGATAAGCTCGAAGGAAAATTATTGATCATTCACGGCACGAACGATCCTACCGTTGTGTGGCAAAACAGCTTACAATTCCTCAAAGAGGCTGTCAACAAAGGAAAACAACTGGATTACTTCGTTTATCCCGGTCACGGGCATAATGTGCGGGGTATTGACAGAGCGCATCTCTATGAAAAGATCACCAACTATTTTATGGATAATTTATAAAGCCCCAAAATGTTTTAAGTTTTGAATATTTGGCTAAGTTTGTTGACCCAAAAATGAAAGCGATGATGGATATATCCATGAACCCAAACCCGATTGTTCAGTATTTGAACAAACAACCCCAAGAATTTACCAAAGACGATTTGATCCGCTATATTGAAGACCACGATATTGAAATGGTTAATTTCAGATATGTTGGATGGGACGGACGTTTGAAGACCTTGAATTTTATCATCCGAAGCAAAGAACATCTGGATCATCTGTTAACAGCAGGTGAACGTGTGGACGGCTCCAGTTTATTTCCTTTTATAGAAGCCGGTTCCAGTGATCTGTATGTAATTCCGCGCTATAAAACAGCCTATGTTAATCCGTTCAGCGAAATTCCTACCCTGGACATTTTATGTGCTTATTACGACCGCTATGGAAACCCTTTTGAAGG
>DGOT01000062.1:978-5116 GCA_002389465.1 Bacteroidales bacterium UBA4459
ACACGATGTTTTTAAGTCGGTAACTGGCTATGAGTTTGAAACAATGGGCGAACTCGAATATTACATCATCAGCGAAGACGACGGGCTGTTTAAAGCCGATGATCAGCGGGGTTATCACGAATCTACACCATTTTCAAAATGGAATAATTTCAGGACGCACGCCATGAAGCTGATTGCCGAATCGGGTGGAATGATCAAATACGGTCATTCGGAAGTAGGTAATTTCACAAAAGGAGGCTTTGTGTACGAGCAGAACGAAATAGAATTTTTCCCGACCAATGTGGAAGACAGTGCCGACCAGCTGATCAAAGCGAAATGGATTATCCGAACGCTGGCAGCACATTACGGCATGGAGATAACCTTTGCACCGAAGATCACCATCGGAAAAGCAGGCAGCGGATTGCATATTCACACACGTGTGATGAAAGACGGAAAAAATCTGATGACCAAAAACGGAGATCTGAGCAAGGTTGCGAAAACCGTCATTGCCGGATATATGGACCTGGCATCTTCGTTAACTGCTTTCGGCAACCTAAACCCTACCTCCTATTTCCGGCTGGTACCGCACCAGGAAGCCCCGACAAATGTTTGCTGGGGCGACCGTAACCGCTCAGTGCTGGTACGCATACCGCTGGGATGGAGAGCGCCTATAAATATGATCCACAAAGTGAACCCGCAGGAGAGTGGTGACTTGCTCGACCTGTCGGATATGCAAACAGTAGAATTTCGCAGCCCCGACGGTTCGGCTGATATTTACCTGCTGCTGGCCGGTTTAACGGTAGCAGCACGCCGTGGATTCGAAATGAAAGATCCGCTGAAAACAGCTGAACAAACCTATGTGGACATTAATATTTTCGATGAGGACTACAAAGACAAACTGGCTAAACTCGAAAAGCTCCCTGCATCATGCGTGGGGTCGGCAGAGCAACTGATCAGGCAACGGGATATCTACACACAACATCATGTTTTTACCGATGAGGTGATTGATTTCCAGGCAGGACTTTTGAAAAAATACAACGACAAAGGACTTATTGCCAGAATCCAGAATAACGAAGAAGAAATTATGGAACTGGTGAACCGGTTCTTTTATTGCGGATAAACTCTATTCTGTAATTGCTGTTCGGGATTTTAGCCGGGAAACGTGCGGCAGCTAATCCCGAACCAACGAGTTGCAGATTTGCAATCCGCCCCCAGGATTAATTTATTGGTTCCAAATATTATGCAATCTCTTTATACTTATTGGTAAATACCCTGCGCAGCCATATGGGCAATATGATAGCACCGATAATCAGGTAAGGATAATAGGAGATCAGCCGCCAGAACAGGGCCAGCGGAATGTACCACGATTCATTCGGAATGAAATCGCCCAGAAAGTCGGCAAAAATGTATTCGGCAACACCGCTTCCGCCAGGAGTGGGGCTTACAAGCAAAATAATCCACATGCTCAATTGTCGCCCCAGGATTAATAAGTGTTCGGACAGTGAATATTTTTGGGCAACAAAAGCAAGCAACAGAAAGTTAACCACCCAATATCTTCCGATCCACGAAAGAATTGTAGCTACCATACTCTTTGCCCAGTAGGAAAAGGGCTTCTCCCTGATAATTTTCGATGTATGGATCAACTGGTTTGCCGATTTACGTGCCCGCATACGCCATTTCACCAAAATAGGAAACAAAAATACCCACGAAACAAATGACTTGAACATCTGCGGGTTGATGAACAGCGCATAAGCCAGGAAAAGCGTGTATACGAAGACGACCAGGTAACCGATGTAAAAAGCGGATAAAATCGTTGTATAGTTCAGGGAATCGGGAGGGAAGATTTTATGGCCGAATACAAAATAAACGATCGGTACCGAAACGATAAAAAATACCTCATCCAGAAAAATTGCTGTAAGTACAACAGCGGTGCTTCTCCCTCCGCTCAGCCCTTCTTTATACAGAAAGAAAATGGCAGGCCCGGTACCTCCCACAACCGACGGAGAAATAGCCGAACTGAACTCCCAGAGCATGATCACATTAAAGGCCTGTTTCCAGTTAATGTTGTAATCGGTGAGCACCATCAGCCGGTACATGTAGGCCACATCGCGCACAACCATCATTAATACGGCAAGAAGCAAAAAAAATACAACATGCCAGCTCAGTTCAAGAAAAGTAAACGTGTCTTTGTCAAAACTTCTGTACAACAAAAAACCCGTCACACCCAAACCAATCAGGATGGGCCACAGTATCCGGCGCGGGCGTAAGCTATTGACAACTTTATCCAAAGTAATAATTTAACAAGTGCAAAGATACGAAACAATAGTCTCCAGTCTTTGGTCAGAAGTCAGCAGTCTCCAGTCGGAAGTCAGAAGTCTTCAGTCGGCGGTCGGTAGTTGGGCAATTTAACCGGAAATTCAGCCATATTGTCTTGTCTTTTTTTGTATAACTGTCATATTGACACTGTTTTATGCGGTTTCTTACTGCGGAATAAATTTTGACTTATGAGCTGTGAAGTAAATCGAATAATAAATTAAAAAGGAAATAAAATGAACTTGATCAGATTTAACAGACTTCCGTTTCACCACGGATTATTGAACAACTTTGAAAACGACTTCTTAAGTTTTGATAAAAAGGAGGGCACCATCCCGGCCGTAAACATTCATGAGAACGACAAACACTTTGTTCTGGAGTTTGCTGTGCCGGGCATGAATAAGGACGATTTTAAAATCGGTCTTGATAACCAGGTACTGACCGTTCATACGGAGAACAAGAAAGAGAACGAAGAAAGAGAAACTAGCTTCACGCGCAGGGAGTTTTTATACACCAACTTCAACCGTTCGTTTTCGTTGCCCAAAAGCATCGACACCCATAAAATAAAAGCCGACTATACCGACGGTATTTTAACGATTTCGCTACCCAAATCAAAAGAAACCAAACTAAGCCGCGAAATCAAAATCTCATAAGTTAATAATTAATGTTTTTTGAGTCCTGCCGGACTTTTGTCTGGCAGGGTTTTTTTGCCAAGGCCAAAAACGCTCCCATGACTGTTTATTTTATTGACAATCTGGCCTCTATCACCTGAGGTTGTTCACTTTTTATTGTTAATAAGTAGGTAAAAATTTGTTTTTTTTAAGTTTTGATGTATATTTGTAGCCAATGAAAAACGCTTTAGGCGAAAAATGTTGATCAAGCAAACACGATAAAAGTGTAACATTTTAGCTTAAAGTGCTGTATAAAAGCAGCAAGCAAAACATAAACAAACAAAACAAGCAGCCATGAGAAAACTATTTACTCTAGTTTTTGCTATTTCCGTTATTTTTTATTCATCTCTCCAGGCACAGGATGCTGGTATGAATATTACAGGTTCGGCCAAACTAAACCTGGAAACGGGAACCTATGTAATAATGGAAGGCGACCTGAAGATCTCCGTAGCCGATGGATTGATCATCCCCCCTTCAACCTACGTAACAGTCGGCGGCGATATGTCGCTGGACGCACGCAAATCAATTACCGTTCAAACAGATACAACCGGATCATTAGGCACACCTCGCGGTTCGCTGATTTTTAATGGTAGTAGTGTTAGTCACACCAACAAGGGAAGCATAGAAGTGCAGTCATATATAACCGGCAGTGCCGGTACAAACTACTTCATGCACTTTGTAGGTGCCCCGGTTGAAGACACAACCACAGGATGGACCAAGAAAGTACGTCTCCAGCAATTTGACATGACCTACCTTGACACCTACGCCTTTGAGTGGGATGCCACAGCTGACACGAACACCGAGCAACCCTGGGTGAACGTATGGCCATATTGGTATGAAGTACCTGTTGGCAATGGTCTTACATTATCTAATTATGAAGCAGGCAGAGATACTATCATTATGGAAGGGTACCCGGTCTCAGGATCCGTGTCATATACTATACGAAATGTGGTAAATAATGGCCTCGAACTAATCAGCAACCCATTTCCCTCTGCCATTGATTTTGATGACTTTGCTGATGACAATAGTACCTGCATGCAGGATAAATATTGGATTTACAGTGCTTCCGGTGGCAACTACATCACAAGGTCAGATGGATCGGGAGGTTCGCAATACATACAATACGGGCAGGGATTTTTTGTGGAAACCAAAGCCAACGGCAACATCAGTTTTAC
>DGOT01000062.1:5199-5957 GCA_002389465.1 Bacteroidales bacterium UBA4459
TTCAGAGAAGGTGCTTCGGGAGGTATTGACGACTATGACGCTAAAAAATGGAACAGCGTAAGTGCCGGTGCCACGATGATTCGTAGCATTGCCGAAGACGGATCGGAACTCGCCATCAACATGCTGCCGCCCGAGTATTTATATGCCGGCGAAACAACCGTTCCCGTTTACTTTGAGTGCGGTGAGGATGCCGAATACGCCTTTTCATTCGAAGGATTGGAAAGCTTTGATAACGAAACGGAAATATGGCTCGAAGACCTGACGGCCGGAGCTGACTGGGTAAATATTTCAAATGGCGACTACACCTATATGTTCACCGCTTCACCCGGAGATGCTAAACACCGGTTTAACATTCATTTCTTCGGACCAACATCTATTGAAGAGCCCGGGAACAACACGAACGGAAAGATTCTTATTTTCAGCTCCAAAAATGAGGCCTATGTGGTGAATAAAACAAACGAAACCATTAAAGAGGTAACTATTTACGATATGCTGGGACAGGAAATCTTAAGAAAAGAAGTGCCGGCACAGATAACTAATAAATTTCACGTTTCCAACCAGACAGGCTATTATGTAGTTCGTGTGCTGACTGACAAACAAGTCCACACAGGAAAAATATTGATATTAAAATAACAACAAAAAACAAGAAACAAATAAATTTAAAACGAATAAACAAACAGAACAATGAAAACAATTCTTACAATTCTTACAACGGTTGCTTTGCTTGCAGTTTGCTCACTCAACGCCCAGGTGGCGAT